>CAZMWC010000012.1:18878-20449 GCA_964569805.1 uncultured Gallionella sp. | reverse complement strand
TCGCAGTCCAGCCCTTCGCGGCGCAGCTCGTTGAAACTGGTCACGCTCCAGATGTCGGCAGCCACGCCGAAATCTTTCTCCAGCAACTCCGCCGCCGCAATCACCTCGCGCAATATCGTCCCGCTGCCGAGCAATTGAACCGCCGGTTTTTTCTGTCCTCCGCCCTCTGTCTTCTGTCCTCTGAACAAGTACATCCCCTTGATGATGCCGTCCTCCGCGCCCTTCGGCAGCGCCGGGTGCGCGTAATTCTCGTTCATCACCGTGATGTAATAAAACACGTTTTCCTGATCAGCATACATGCGGCGCATACCATCCTGAATGATGACCGCCAGTTCATAAGCAAAGGTCGGATCATAGGAAACACAATTTGGAATGGTCGCCGCCATCAAATGACTGTGCCCATCCTGATGCTGCAAACCTTCGCCGTTCAACGTGGTGCGCCCGGCGGTGCCACCGAGCAAAAAGCCGCGCGCGCACATGTCGCCCGCCGCCCAAGCCAAGTCGCCGATGCGCTGAAAGCCGAACATCGAGTAGTAAATATAGAACGGGATCATCGCCGTGCCGTGGTTTGCATAGGCCGTCGCGGCGGCGATCCACGAGGACATCGCTCCCGCTTCGTTGATACCCTCCTGCAAAATCTGGCCGTGCTCGTCTTCCTTGTAGAACATCAGCTGATCGGCATCCTGCGGAGTGTAGAGCTGTCCCACCTGCGAGAAGATGCCGAGCTGACGGAACATGCCTTCCATGCCAAAGGTACGCGACTCGTCCGGCACAATCGGCACAATTCTTTTGCCGATATTTTTGTCTTTTACCAGAATGCCGAGCATGCGCACGAAGGCCATGGTGGTGGAAATCTCGCGGCCTTCCGTGCTTTTCAGCAGCACGTCGAAAGCCTCCAGACCAGGCAGCACCAAAGCTTCTTTGATCGGCTCGCGCGTTGGCATGATTCCCATGTTGCTACCGCGTTCCTTAAGATATTTCATCTCCAGGCTATCTTCGTGCGGCCGGTAAAAATTCAGGCTGTCCACCTGCGCATCGGTCAGCGGGATATTAAAACGGTCGCGGAATTTGCGCAGCGAATCCATATCCATCTTTTTCTGCTGGTGGGTCGGGTTCTGCGCCTCGCCGGATGCGCCCATACCGTAGCCCTTTACCGTCTTGGCGAGGATCACCGTCGGCTGCCCGGTGTGTTTGACGGCTTCCGCGTAAGCCGCAAATACCTTGTACGGGTCGTGCCCGCCGCGATTCAGCCGCCACAGTTCGTCATCGGACATGTCGGCGACCATTTCCAGCAACTCCGGGTATTTGCCAAAAAAATGCTCGCGCACATAAGCGCCATCTTTCGACTTATAGGCCTGGTATTCGCCGTCGACTACTTGCTGCATGCGTTTTTGCAGCAAACCGTCCTTGTCCTTGGCGAACAGGCGATCCCAATGCCTGCCCCATACCACCTTGATGACGTTCCAGCCCGCGCCGCGAAACACGCCTTCCAGTTCCTGAATGATCTTGCCGTTGCCGCGCACCGGGCCATCCAGGCGTTGCAAATTGCAATTGATAACGAAGATCAGGTT
>CAZMWC010000012.1:0-18868 GCA_964569805.1 uncultured Gallionella sp. | reverse complement strand
ATTCTCCCGCCCCGCCAGCGAAATGGCACCCAGCGACTCCGGCTCGTCAGTTTCGCCATCGCCGACGAACGCCCACACCTTGCGCCCCGCAGTTTGTGCGATGCCGCGATGCTCCAAGTAACGTATGAAGCGCGCCTGGTAAATCGCCATCAGCGGTCCTAGGCCCATCGATACCGTGGAAAACTGCCAGAAGCCTGGCATCAGCCAGGGATGCGGGTAGGACGACAGCCCACCGCTTTCTGATTCCTGGCGGAATTTGTACATCTGCTCTTCGTTGAGTCTGCCTTCGAGGAAGGCGCGCGCATAGATGCCGGGTGAGGAATGCCCCTGGAAATACACCAGGTCACCACCGTGCGTGTCGGTTTTGCCATGAAAAAAATGATTGAATCCCACGTCGTACAACGTGGCTGCTGAAGCAAAAGTGGCGATATGCCCGCCCAGTTCAGAGGATTCGCGGTTGGCGTTCAGCACCAGCACCATTGCATTCCAGCGCATCAAAGCACGAATGCGATGCTCCAATTCATGGTTGCCGGCAGAGCGTTGCTCCTTATCCAGCGGGATGGTGTTGCAATAGGGCGTGGTCGCGCTGAACGGCACACTCGCACCGGCGCTGCGCGCTTTGTCGATCAATAGCTCAAGCAGAAAATGCGCGCGCTCCGCGCCTTCGTTCTCCAGCACGGACTCGAGCGCATCCAACCATTCCCGCGTCTCTTGTGGGTCGTAATCTGGGGGGTCGTAATCCGGCGGATCATAATCGCGTGATGATGCCATCTTTTCACCACCTTCCATGTCGTTCGCTACGATTCTTCATCCCGGCAAGCTGCCACGCAGGCAATCGTTTCCTGCTCGGTAATAATCCAATCGACTCTTACATCGGTCGCTTCCTGCGGGATATATTCGATGACCTGTAGCGCGAATGCTGCTGCCGCCAAAGCCGGTCGATGCGTTCCGTTTTTATCGGCTGAACATGCCAGCAGTTTGTCGTAAAACCCACCACCATAGCCCAGCCGCGCGCCATCTCGGGTGAACGCCACCCCCGGCAGGAGGGCGAATTCTACCTCATTCAGAGAAACAACCCGTTCGCAGCGTTCGACTATCGGCTCACGTATTCCCCACAAGCCCTGTGCCAACTGGCTCTCGAAATCTTCCACCCAATACAGGTCGAGGCGATTGGTGTGATGATTCACTTTGGGTAAAACAAGGCGTTTGCCATCTGCCAAGACCCCGGTGATCCACAACTCGCTGGTAAATTCCGCACCAAAATTCATGTAGGCCAGCACGGTGCTGGCCTGCCGGTATTCGGCCAGTTGCAACAATCGCCCGGTAATTGCGGCGCTATGATCCGCCCGCACATCAGACGAAAGCTGTTCGCGTAGGGCGCAGATAGTTTTTCTGATGGTCGGCTTGGTTTGATTCATTTTAACGGTCATTGCGGTTACCACCACCCCCGATAATCAAGCTCGCCGTGCCCTGAGCCCCCGCATCGCTGTGCGGGTTTCATGTAATCCACAGCATCAAGGCATAACCTCAACATATTCATAGATCTCGCAATCACGCAGGGTCTTGCGCACGGCTAGCGATGCCTTTGCGTACCAAGCGTGCGGGTCATGACGGTCTATTTCCCTTCCCAGAAACCTTACCAGATCGCAGATCGGTTCAACAACATTATCGCGATAGCGCTGGTCGTTTTTCACGTAAGCGAGATAAAGATTTTTCAGACAATTACCACGACACCATGGCTGCGCTTCGCATCGGTCGCACGGCATGTTGGGATGAGGTTGCAGCGGGCTGGGTTTGAGCCAATTTGCAATCACGTCACCCTGTAGCATCTCTGGTGCGTACATCATGTCGGGGCAAGGAAAAATTTTGCCGTCCGGCATCACGTTGAGAATGTGCGTGGATACCCGGCATTGGGTCTTGCCGTGATAAAGCTCGGTTGCCCGCGTGGGTAGCACCTTGTTACGCACGATTCCCATAATCGGAATGATAGGGTAAAGCTCATCGCTGGAGAAAAATTTATCCACCAGTTGCGTGATCACCGCTTTCTTCTTCTCTATTGCGGCGGGTTTATAAGTTCCTTCACCGGCAACGAACTGAAAGTACACATAATCGAAGGTATTTGCCAGCTCGTCCAGTTCTTCGAATGAGGTTTCTTCGCTGCTCCAAGTCACGCGCGCCGTAAAGGTGCCCGCCAGCCGATCACGTACTGCCTCGGCATTCTTGACCACTTGGCGATATATGCCACGCCCACGGAAACCATCGGTGATTTCTTCACCCCCATCTATGGAGATCAGGATATTGGACAGATTGGACAGAACGCTATCCGGCAAATTGTCCAGCAACGTGCCGTTAGTCTGGAGCTGGAAGCGAAAGGTGGGGTAACGCGCCATGATTTCTTTTATGAAATCAAGGTTCAGCGTTGGTTCGCCGCCGTAAAAAGTAACATAAACCTCATGTTCGGAAAGATGCTTCTTGATAAATGCATCCAGCATCTCCGAAGTGTATGAGACCTTACCTTGCGAGCCAACCATATCGCCCACACCAAGCGAACAATAAGTGCATTTCAAGTTGCACGTCAGGGTGGTGAGCAACTGCAATTCCACGCGGTTGCCTACAATAGGGGAGCTTCTTGAAGCAGCATTAGCGGTTTCTTGTGGGCAAAGGGGGAAAAATGTCATCGGAGTGGACATAGTTAAATTTCACTTCAAATTTGAATTGTTATTTGGGGCAGAGGGGATAACGGGCTTCTACCGGCGTGCCGAGGGTGCCTCGCGGGAAGCACCCTCGCACCTTTTACACGTCCAGGTTTTTTACACCTAGTGCATTTTTTTCGATAAACGCACGGCGCGGTTCAACCACATCACCCATCAGCGTGGTGAATATCTCGTCGGCTGTAATCGCATCTTCGATTTGTACCTTGAGCAGGATGCGGTTGGTCACATCCATGGTGGTTTCCCACAACTGCGACGGATTCATTTCACCCAACCCTTTGTATCGTTGAATGTTAACACCGCGCTTGGCTTCTTCCAGCAGCCATTCAATGGCCTGTTTGAAGCTGGAGACACTGCGCTTTTGTTCGCCCCTGGCAATATAGGCGCTCGGCTTGATCAAGCCGTTCAATATATCCGCAGCCTGGCGGATTTGAACATAATCACTGCCTTTCAGGAAGTCGCGGTCCATGTAGCTAATCGAATAATTACCGTGGTACAGTTTTTCTAGACGCATGCGATGCTCGCCGACTTCGTCGGTTTCTATCACAACCTTTATATTGCCGCCGCAAGCGGCTTCGAGTTGTTTTGCGCTACGTTGCGCTTGTTCCGCATCATCCAACGACAGGGCAGGTAGAATCAGCAGCGCATGGCTGGCCTCCGGCGCGGTAAAGCGTGACAGTCGGTCGATTACCGCTTCGGCAAGGAAATACTGCTTGGCGATCTGCTCCAGAGCGTCGGCCTGTATCGGAGCGGCATCGGAGGCTGGATAGAGCACGGCGTTGTTGAGTGCGGACTTGAGCATGTAGATTTTCATCTCCTGGTCGTCCTTGAGATAACGCTCGTCTTTGCCTTGTTTGATCTTGTACAGCGGCGGTTGCGCGATGTAGATATGGCCGCGCTCGACCAGCTCGGGCATTTGCCGGTAGAAGAAAGTCAGCAGCAGCGTGCGGATATGCGAACCGTCCACGTCCGCGTCGGTCATGATGATGATGCGGTGATAGCGCAGTTTGTCGGCGTTATATTCGTCCTTGCCGATACCAGTGCCGAGCACGGTAATCAGGGTCGCAATTTCCTGCGAAGCGATAAGTTTCTCGAAACGAGCTTTTTCAACATTCAGAATTTTGCCTTTGAGCGGCAAAATTGCTTGGAACTTGCGGTCGCGACCTTGTTTGGCCGAACCGCCCGCAGAATCTCCCTCGACCAAATACAGCTCGGACAATGCCGGATCTTTTTCCTGGCAATCCGCCAGCTTGCCGGGCAAGCCCATACCGTCCAACACACCTTTGCGGCGTGTCAGGTCACGAGCTTTACGCGCTGCCTCACGGGCGCGGGCAGCTTCAATAATCTTATTGACGATAATTTTTGCATCATTGGGTTTTTCCAGTAGGAATGCGCTCATTTGCTGGGCAATCAGGTCTTCGATCACCGGACGCACCTCGGAGGAAACCAGCTTATCTTTAGTCTGTGAGGAGAATTTTGGATCTGGCAATTTTACCGATAGCACTGCGGTCAACCCTTCGCGCATATCGTCACCGGTGGTGTCTACCTTGGCTTTTTTCGCCAACTGTTCGGCTTCAATATATTGGTTCAGGGTGCGCGTCATCGCGGCGCGCAGCGCCGTCAAATGGGTACCACCGTCACGCTGCGGAATATTATTGGTAAAACATTGTACTGTTTCTTGGTAGGAATCATTCCACTGCATGGCGATTTCGGCAGTAATGCCGTCTTTTTCGCCTATCGCATAAAATACCGTGGGATGCAGCGCTGATTTGTTGCGGTTCATGTATTCGACAAAACCCCTTATACCGCCGCTGAATGCAAAATTTTCCTCTTTGCCGGTACGGTGATCAATCAGCGCAATTTTCACACCATTATTAAGGAAAGATAATTCGCGTAATCGCTTGGCCAAAATATCAAAATGGTACTCGACTAAACCAAAGGTCTCTTTGGCCGCCAAGAACTGAACGACCGTGCCTTTTTTACTTGAGTTGCCCACCACCTTTAACGGGGCAACCGTATCGCCATGGCGAAACTCTACAAAATATTCTTTACCGTCGCGGTAAATAGTCAACTTTAACCATTCAGACAACGCGTTTACCACCGACACACCCACGCCGTGCAGGCCGCCGGAAACCTTGTAGGAATTGCTGTCAAACTTGCCGCCCGCATGCAGGATGGTCATGATGACTTCAGCCGCAGAGCGGTTTTCCTCTTTGTGAATATCAGTCGGGATACCGCGGCCATTGTCACTAACACTAATCGAATTATCCGCGTGAATAATAACGTTAATTTCATTGCAATGCCCCGCCAGAGCTTCATCCACCGCATTGTCTACCGCCTCAAATACCATATGGTGCAAACCAGTCCCGTCGTTAGTATCACCGATATACATGCCGGGGCGCTTGCGCACGGCTTCTAACCCTTTCAAAACCTTAATATTACTGGAGGTGTACTCGCTCATTTAGTTTCTTTCATCGTGTTAATCTGTTTCACGTGGAACATCAATTAAAGGGTTTGTGGAAATATATATAACGCCATATGGCTGTTAATCACAACCAACAAGATTTCAGTCCTGTTGGTTATATTGGAACATACGGTATGGCGTTAAATGCGCATTGGCATAACAACGTAGCGGAATTCCGGCTTTTCTGGTGTTGTCATCAAAATGCTGCTATTAGGGTCACCGAACGAAAAAGTCGCGGTATTGCTACTAATATTATTCAAACCATCCATCAAATAGTTAACATTAAATCCAATATCCAAAGCTTCGCCATGGTAATCCGTTTCTATTTCTTCCTGAGCTTCCTCTTGCTCACTGTTGCTACTAATAATGCTAAGGTTTTTCTCGGTTAATACGAATCTAACCCCTCTGAATTTTTCATTGGATAAAACCGCTGCCCGCTGCAAGGCTTGCTGTACTTGTGCGCGCTCCATATTAAGGTGATTGTCGTACTTCGGTATAACACGTTCGTAGTCAGGAAATTTTCCGTCTATTACTTTCGTGATTAAAATAATATCCGAAAAAGAAACCTTTACTTGTTGTTGTGAAAATTCAAATTCCACAATATCTTCACTATCTGCTAATAACTTCGATAATTCAGTTACCGCTTTGCGTGGCAGAATAATCTCCTGCTTTTCAAAATCTCCTTCAATAGTTCCAGCGTTGTACGCCAGCCGATGTCCATCTGTAGCCACTACCTTAAGCTTATTGCCCTCAACAATCAGTAAAACCCCGTTTAAATAATAACGAACATCTTGTTGTGCCATGGCGTACTGAACGGAAGATAATAAGCACCTTAAGTCTTTTTGCGGCAGTGATATTTTTTTGGAATTATCCAGATGTGTATTTAATTTTGGGAAGTCTTGTGCTGGTAAGGTTTGTAGGGCAAAGCGGCTTTTGTTTGATTTTATTTGTGCTTTATTCTCTTTTATATCAACGGTAATCCTGCTGCGATCAGGAAGAACCCTCAAAATTTCCTGTAGTTTTTTTCCGCCTACCGTGATGGACTCGTTTTGACCAATTTTATAGCCCGTATCGGTAACTGTAGTAATTTGAATTTCTAAATCAGTCGCTGTAAAACGAATCACACCGTTCTGGTTCTCCATCAGAATATTGGACAAAATTGGTAATGTTTGTTTTCTTTCCACGATACCAACAACTACTTGCAACGGTTTGAGTATGGTTTCTTTGTCAGTTTCATTAATAAACATAATGTAAATCCTTAATAGAAGCTAATAAGCTAGCTGTAATCGTGTTAATAACTTAAAAAATTGCTTTAATACATTAATTTACTAAACATTAAACAACAGAGAATGGTTGTTGATATACAACAGCCATAGTGTGGATAAGTTATACAATTTCCGCAGTAGTCCAGTTTATCCACATGTTGCACACATTGAATCTACAGCGTTATCCCTTGAGCGTTTGAAGTAATATTTTATAGTCGGCATTTACTATACTGTCTGACGCTTTGAGGCTTTCTACCATCTTGCAAGCATGTATTACGGTTGAGTGATCTTTCCCCCCAAAAGCCTTGCCAATCTCCGGCAGACTCATAATTGTCAATTCGCGGGCGAGAGCCATGGCAATTTGCCGTGGCCTGGTAAGGTTGCGTGTTCTTTTTTTGGAAAGCAGATCAACTAATTTAATGTGATAGTAATCAGCCACTGTTTTTTGTATGTTTTCAATGGAAATTTGTCTGTTTTGCGCAATTATAATGTCCTTTAGGGCTTCTCTGGCAGCTTCAACGGAAATAGCACGGCAATGAAATTTTGCATACGCCTCGACGCGCTTTAAAGCACCTTCTAACTCACGAACGTTAGAATTTACGTGCTTTGCAATAAAAAAAGCAACTGATTCATCAAGTGAATATCCCCCTAAAGTCGCTTTTTTAAGCAAGATAGCAACGCGCATTTCCAATTCGGGTGGTTCTATGGCAACAGTTAAGCCCCAGCCAAAACGTGAGACAAGTCGTTTCTCAAGTCCTGCGATTTCTTTTGGAAAGGTATCGCTGGTCATGATGACTTGTTTATGCGAATCAATTAACGTGTTGAATGCATAAAAAAACTCTTCCTGTGTTTTGGTTTTGCCGGCAAAAAATTGAATATCATCTATTAATAAAATATCCAGTGAGTGATAGTACTGCTTAAATTCTTCGAATTTATTCGATTGATAGGCGCGAACAACGTCTGAAACATACCGTTCAGCGTGCATGTAACAAATTTTTGCTTGTGGATTGTTTAGTTTGATCTGATTGCCTATTGCCTGAACCAAATGTGTTTTACCTAAACCAACCCCCCCGTAAATAAATAGCGGGTTGTAAGACACACCCGGGAGTTCGGCAACCTGTGTGGCGGCTGCGAAAGCAAGTTGATTGGCTTTACCGATAACAAAGTTATCAAAAGTTAGGTTTGGATTAAGCTTGCCATAGCTACGAAATGAAGTCTCAATTTTAGGTTTGTTTTCCAAAACAGGAGTCGTTTTTTTAGGGGGCAAAATTTCCTGTGGTTTGCCGGATAATTCAGACTCGAGGACACGAAACTCAAATTGAGGAATTCTGGAATAAGCCAAACTTGCTTGTCGGGTTATTTCAGGTAAAAAACGCTCTTGAACAAGTTTCAACGTAAAACTATTGGGCGCGGTGAGTACTAAAGATCCATTTTCGTTTTTTAGCAGCAGTGGTTTTATCCATGAATTGTATTGTTGAAGCGGCAAGCTCTTTTTGAAAGAGCTAAGACATAAATCCCAAAAAGAAATATCCTGCATGTTTACGTAGAAGTGAGTGAATTGACGGTAGTAGGGGCGGCTGTATTCTACAGCTCTGTCAAAAACTTATCCACAGGCAAAAAAGCAAATTAGACTTGACACATATGCTTTAACGCTTTGTAATAGCGCGTTTTACGATTTACCAAGGAAGAGAACATGAAACGCACATATCAGCCATCTGTAACTAAAAGGAAGCGCACCCACGGTTTCTTGGTTCGCATGAAAACACGTGGGGGCCGTGCTGTTATAAACGCGCGCCGCGCCAAAGGCCGTGCAAGACTCGCTGTCTAGAGCACAAAGATCAGCCAAATTTTCTGCTGCGCGTCGATTGTTGCGTGAAAACGGCTTTGATCAGGTTATCCGTGCCAAAAACATTACGGGTGAGTATTTCAAAATATTCTTTATGTGTAATAGCTGGGGAAATGCCCGGCTGGGTATAATTGCGGGCAAAAAAATATTACCTCGTGCGGTGGACAGGAATCGCGCCAAAAGAATTATCAGGGAGACATTTCGTCAGCACGATATCAATATTCGTAAGTTGGATGTAATTGTGATGGTGAGACCCGCTTACGCGCAACGACCTATAGATCAACGTGGCAATCTGGAAAAACTGTTCAGTCGAGTGGATAATCAATGCGCGGAATAGTGATCAAGCTGATACACGGCTATCAATATTTGATTAGCCCTTTGAGCCCGCCTACATGTAGATTCACTCCAAGTTGCTCGCATTACGCCTGTGATGTTTTGGTAAAGTATGGCGTGGCAAAGGGCATTTGGCTTAGCCTTAAACGATTACTGCGTTGTAACCCATGGAATCCAGGTGGATACGATCCCGCACCTTAAACATTCAGGCCAATTATGGACCTTCAAAGACTTTTTTTATTTTTAATTTTTGTATTTTCGCTAGTATTGGTTTGGGATGGATGGCAACGCCACGAGCACCCGGAACAGTATGTTCAGCAGGGCACAGCCTCGACCGCAGCTACGGCTGAAGGGATGCCAAAACCACAAGCAACTCCGCTGACAGGCACAGAACAAACTACTATCGCCCAGCAGCCGGTTTTACCGGTAGCCGGAAAAACGATACACGTTAAAACCAATTTTCTGGAAGCAGAAATCAGCACTGTCGGGGGGGATATTCAGTATCTGGCTTTTTTGCAGCACCCGGATGGGCAGGATAAAAATAAATCTTTTGTGCTGTTTAAAAAAGGAACAGGAACGCACAACTATACTGCCCAAAGCGGGTTGCTGGGCGAAGGAATGCCTAATCACAATAGCCTATTTGTTGCCGAACAGGATAAGTATGATTTGGCCAATAATGCCGATCAGGCTCAGGTGCGCTTGTCTGCGGTGAGTTCAGGTGGGGTTAAGGTAGTCAAAATACTCACTTTTCACAGGGATAGTTACCTGATTGATGTGATGTATGAGGTTGAAAATGGGAGCGCTTTACCATTGAATACTTCGGCCTATTTCCAATTGTTACGCGATAGTGAAACTCCTGAAGGAGCGTCAAAGTTGGTGCCAACTTACACTGGGCCAGCCGTTTATACGGAAAAAGAGAAATTCCAAAAAGTGGAATTCTCCTCTATAGACAAGGGAAAACTGGAATACCAGAAGAATGAGGATAATGGTTGGATTGGCATGCTGCAGCATTACTTCGTTGCGGCTTGGCTACCAAAAGATAAGGCAAGTCGTGAATTTTTTACCCGCAAACTGGATGGTGGGTTGTATTCGGTTGGTGTGGTTTTGCCCGTAGCGGCGATCGCGCCCGGGCAAAAAGCTGTTATTGGCGTGCCACTTTATGCCGGCCCGGCGCAATCGAGTTTGGATAAAATTGCCCCTGGGCTTGGTTTGACCGTTGACTATGGCTGGTTGACCGTTATTGCCACCCCAATTTTTTGGCTGATGTCGTGGTTGCAAGGTTTTGTGCATAATTGGGGTGTTGCTATCATCCTGCTGACGGTTTTGATCAAGCTTGCATTTTTCCCGCTGTCCGCAGCGAGCTATCGCTCTATGGCCAAAATGCGCGTCGTTGCTCCAAAATTGGAAAAAATCAAACAGCAGCACCCAGACGACCGCGAGCAATTGAACAAAGCCATGATGGAGCTGTACAAGGCCGAAAAAATAAACCCGTTGGGTGGCTGTTTGCCGGTGTTGATCCAGATCCCGGTGTTTATCGCGCTTTACTGGTCTATTTTGGCAAGTGTTGAGATGCGCTACGCACCATTTTTCGGTTGGATAACCGATTTATCTGCGGCAGACCCTTATTACATACTGCCAGTCGTCATGGGTGTGAGCATGGTTATCCAGATGCGCCTTAACCCCACTCCTCCCGACCCTATACAGGCCAAAGTAATGCAAATCATGCCGATCGCCTTCAGCATCATTTTCTTCTTTTTCCCGGCGGGGTTGGTGTTGTACTCCATCGTGAACAACCTTCTTTCCATCGCCCAGCAGTGGTATATCACCAAGGCTGCCGAGGATGAAAGCAAAGCTGCCGCCGCCAAACGTTGATACTATTGCCGCCATCGCCACTGCGCAGGGGCGCGGTGGTGTTGGGGTGATACGAATATCGGGGCGGAATATCGAAGTGTTGGCCAACGGCATCCTGGGTGGTATGCCCGTGGCGCGCCGTGCCACATATAGCAATTTCCTTGACGAGAATGGCGATACCCTAGACCAGGGTATCGCCTTGTTTTTTCCTGCCCCGCACTCTTATACCGGAGAGGATGTACTCGAGTTGCAAGGGCACGGCGGCTCCCCAGTATTGCAAATGGTGTTACGACGTTGTCTTGATTTGGGCGCGCGGTTGGCGCAACCGGGAGAATTCACGCGTCGTGCGTTCTTGAATGGCAAACTTGACTTGGCACAAGCGGAAAGCGTTGCCGATCTGATCGATGCCAATACTACCGAAGCGGCGCGCAGTGCAATGCGTTCGCTGCGCGGGGAGTTTTCCAATGCTATTCGTGGTTTGGTTGACGAGCTGATCGGGTTGCGCATGCTGGTAGAGGCGATGCTGGATTTCCCGGAAGAGGAGGTTGATACGCTCGATGTTGGGCGGCGTAACGCATTATTGAGCAACATTCGATCCAGATTAGAACATACGCTGGACACAGCGAAACAAGGCAGTTTGCTGCGCGAAGGTGTACATGTGGCCATTGCCGGGCGACCAAATGTTGGCAAATCCAGCCTGCTGAACTGTTTATCCGGTGAGGAGGTGGCGTTGGTCAGCGATATCCCCGGCACTACGCGTGACATCATTCGCCAGGCGATTCAGATTCGCGGGGTGCCGCTGCACATCATGGACACTGCCGGCCTGCGCGAATCCAAGGATGCGGTGGAGAACATGGGTATTGCGCGCACCCACCAGACTTTAAATCGCGCTGACCTGATTCTGTTAGTGCTGGACGCAAGTATGGGTGTGACGTTGCAGGATCAGGAGATTCTTGCAGGGCTACCCGTCAATACGCCGCGGCTGCTGGTGTATAACAAGGCAGATCTGCTGGGCGATGGTGCGCCCGACATATCACCTGATCCGTCCATGAATATACCGATTGTTCAGGTATCAGCCAAAACCGGTGTTGGGATGGATGAATTGCGCAGTAAATTATTGAAAGCGGTAGGTTGGCGTGATCAGGAAAGCGGCGCTTTCATGGCACGTGAACGCCACTTGCGCGCCTTGACGCTGGCGCAAGCCCATTTGATGCAGGCTGGCGCAGTGCTGCCCAGTGCCGAGCTGTTTGCCGAGGAGTTGCGTTTGGCGCAGCGCGCGCTGAATGAAATTACCGGGGAATTTACATCGGATGATCTGCTAGGCGAAATTTTCAGTCGATTCTGTATCGGAAAATAACTCGACCTTGTTTCACGTGAAACAGTACATTTTGGATTAATGGCGCGCTGTTGTATGATGCGCCTCCTTTTTGTTGCGGCAGCGCCATGAATTTTCCGGATGTATTTGATGTTATTGTGGTGGGCGGCGGACATGCCGGCACCGAAGCGGCCTTGGCAAGTGCCCGTTCGGGTTGTAGGACGATGCTGTTTAGTCATAACATCGAAACCCTGGGGCAAATGTCCTGCAATCCTTCCATCGGCGGGATCGGAAAAGGTCATTTGGTCAAGGAGGTGGATGCACTTGGAGGAGCTATGGCGGCCGCCACCGATGAAGGTGGTATCCAGTTCCGCATCTTGAATTCCAGCAAGGGGCCGGCAGTGCGCGCTACCCGGGCGCAGGCCGATCGTATGCTATATAAACAGGCCATACGGACACGCCTGGAAAACCAGCCCAACTTATGGTTGTTCCAGCAGGCGGTGGATGATCTGCTGATTGAGCAGGATCGGGTATGCGGTGTAGTGACGCAATTGGGATTGCGTTTTCAGGCAAGGACTGTGGTGTTGACGGTTGGCACGTTCCTGTCCGGGTTGATTCATGTCGGGCAGGCAAACTATCCGGCGGGACGTGCAGGCGATCCGCCATCCATCAGCCTGGCGCACCGGCTGCGCGAACTGAAGCTCCCGATGGGGAGGCTGAAGACGGGCACGCCGCCGCGCATCGATGGCCGCACTATCGACTATTCAGTCTTGCAACAACAACCTGGCGACGACCCTGTGCCAGTGTTCTCGTTCATGGGTAATGCCGCGCAACACCCGCGACAGCTGCCCTGTTGGATTACCGAAACCAACCAGCGCACGCACGATATTATTCGCGGCGGATTGGATCGCTCGCCTTTGTTCACCGGAGTGATCGAGGGGGTGGGGCCGCGCTATTGCCCGTCTATTGAGGACAAGATCACGCGCTTCGCCGACAAGTCCTCGCATCAGATTTTTCTTGAGCCGGAAGGGCTGACTACTCACGAGATATACCCTAACGGTATTTCCACCAGCCTGCCGTTCGATGTGCAACTGGATCTGGTGCGTTCCATCAGGGGGTTGGAGAAGGCGCATATCCTGCGCCCAGGGTATGCTATCGAGTATGACTATTTTGATCCGCGCGGGCTGAAAAGCTCGCTGGAGACCAAGGCAATACATGGCCTATTCTTCGCAGGGCAGATCAACGGTACGACCGGCTACGAGGAAGCGGCCGCACAAGGTTTGCTGGCGGGCATTAATGCGGCATTGCGCGTTCGTGAACACAATGCGTGGTGCCCGCGTCGAGACGAGGCATATCTGGGCGTGATGGTGGATGATCTGGTCACGTCCGGTACTTCTGAGCCTTATCGTATGTTCACCAGTCGTGCAGAGTATCGTTTGCAGTTGCGTGAGGATAATGCCGACTTGCGCCTGACCGAAATGGGTCGCAAACTGGGCATTGTGGATGATGTGCGCTGGCAGGCATTCGAACGAAAGCGTGAGGCTATTGCGCGCGAGCAGGAACGGCTGCGCGGTACTTGGGTTAACCCCCGCACCTTGCCAGCAGAGGCGGCAATCCGGGTGTTAGGTAAACCCATTGAGCGGGAATATTCGCTGCATGAGTTACTGTGTCGCCCGGATGTGAACTACGTCAGTTTGATGTCCTTGCCTGGTGCTGGTGATAGAGTGGCGGATGAAAAGGTTGCTGGGCAAGTCGAGATCCAGGCGAAATATCATGGCTACATCGAGCGGCAGTGCGAAGAAATCAGCCGCAATGAGCGATATGAAACGCTCGAATTACCGCAAGAGATGGACTATGGCGAGGTGCACGGGCTATCCGTTGAGGTGCAGCAAAAATTAAACCGGCACAAGCCGGAAACTATGGGGCAGGCTGCGCGCATCTCCGGGGTAACACCGGCGGCGATTTCCTTGTTGTTGGTGCATCTCAAACGCGGGTTTCGTGATACCAATCTTCTTGATGATGGGCAAACCAAAAAATGCGCCTGAATCAGGTTGAAGAATTACAGTGCGGCATTGCGCAACTGGGAATTGTATTGAGCGAGGAAGCGCAGAACAAGTTGCTGGATTATCTGGTGCTGCTGCAGAAGTGGAACAAGGTTTATAACCTGACAGCGATTCGTGATCTACAGCAAATGGTGAGCAATCACTTGCTCGACAGCCTTGCAGTGGTGCCGTATCTGTGGGCTGGGCGTTGGTTGGATGTGGGCTGCGGAGCGGGTTTGCCAGGTGTAGTTTTGGCTATTGCGCAGCCAGGTTGGCAGTTTACCTTGCTGGATAGCAACAGTAAAAAAACCAGCTTTGTCCAACAGGCAGTCATTGAGCTGGGGTTGCCAAACGTGAGCGTTTACTGCGCGCGCGTTGAAGAATGGCAAGTGGAGCATCAGTTTGATGGAATTATTTCGCGGGCATTTTCCGATTTGGGTGATTTTATGCGTAGTACGCGGCACTTGTTGTCCGAGCAGGGGCACTGGGCAGCGATGAAGGGAATGCCGGAACTGGAATTGTTGGGCGTGCCGGAGGACTGCCGGGTAGAACGTGTTATTCCGCTACAGGTGCCAGGTTTGCAAGCGGTACGCAGCTTGGTAATTGCGACATGCGACAGAGGCAAAATGACGTGAGGCTCACATGACAAAAATACTGGCCATAACCAACCAAAAAGGTGGTGTGGGGAAAACCACCACCACCGTGAATCTGGCCGCCAGCCTGGCGGCAACCAAGCAGCGCGTATTGTTAGTTGATCTTGATCCACAGGGCAATGCCACTATGGGTAGCGGCATCGACAAGCGTGATTTGCAAGCGAGTGTTTACGATGTCCTGTTGGGTAACAAGACAGTTGCTGAAGCGCGGATACGTTCAGAGGCCGGAAAATATGATCTGTTGGCTGCCAACCGCGATCTGGCAGGGGCAGAAATTGAGTTGGTGGATATGTTGCATCGTGAAACCCGCTTGCGCGATGCCTTGCAACAGGTTGTTGCGGAGTATGAATTTGTGTTGATTGATTGTCCGCCAGCCCTGAATTTGCTGACGCTGAATGGTTTGTGTGCGGCTAAATCAGTGATGATCCCGATGCAATGCGAATATTATGCACTGGAAGGGTTGAGCGATCTGGTCAACACTATTCGCAAAGTGCGCGCCAACTTGAACCCAGATTTAGAAATTGAAGGTTTGCTGCGCACTATGTTCGACCCGCGCAACAGCCTGGCGCAACAAGTTTCAGAACAATTGCTGGAACACTTCGGCAATAAAGTTTACCGCACGGTGATTCCGCGCAACGTGCGGCTGGCCGAAGCGCCCAGCTACGGCGTACCGGCGCTGTATCACGATAAAGCATCCAAGGGAACGCAGGCTTATCTGGCGCTTGCCGGTGAGCTATTGAACAACGCGGCACAACCCGCCGCAACGGCATAAGGAATCAATCATGGCAAAGCTACATAAAGGTTTGGGGCGCGGTCTGGATGCACTGTTGTCCAGCGGAAAAAATGAAAAAGATGAGGTCATGCGTGATTTGAATGTCAGCCTGCTCAAGCCGGGAAAATATCAGCCGCGTTCACACATGGATGAGGCCGCGCTGAATGATTTGGCTGCCTCAATCAAGGCGCAAGGCGTGATGCAGCCGATTCTGGTGCGCCAGCTGGCTGATGGTAGCCATGAAATAATTGCGGGTGAAAGGCGCTGGCGCGCCGCTCAGTTGGCCGGATTGACCCATGTGCCGGTGCTGGTACGCTGTGTACCGGACAATGCTGCGCTGGCGATGGCGCTGATTGAGAACATTCAGCGTGAGAACCTGAATCCTCTGGAGGAGGCCATTGGTATCCAACGCCTGATTGATGAATTCAAGATGACGCATCAAGTTGCCGCAGAAGCGGTGGGGCGCTCACGCAGTGCCGCCAGCAACCTGTTGCGGCTGCTCAAGCTGCCGCAGGCCATACAGAATATGCTGATGGAAAACAAATTGGACATGGGGCACGCCCGCGCATTGTTACCGTTGGAAAATGTACAGCAAATATTGCTCGCCAATAAAATCATGATGGACGGGTTGTCAGTGCGCGAAGCGGAAAAGCTGGTACAGAAGCAAATTCATAAACCGGAAAAGGGCAAGCCAAGAAAAACACATCACCTGAGCCGTGATACGCAGCGGTTGCAGGAAGAAATGAGTGCAAGCCTTGGAACACATGTGGAGATCAAACCGGGCAACAAGGGTGGAGGTAAGCTAATTATCGAGTATTCGAGCCATGACCAGCTTGATGAATTTATGGACAAGCTCAAAAGGGTTAAATAAATTGCGCAAAAGTGTTATTGACATGGAGCGACAATGTTTGACACCCCCGGAAAGCGCCACTATAATCGCCACCCTTTGCGCAGTGGAAGCCAGAGAAAAAAGGATAGCGCGCCAAGTGGTCTGGTTGCAGATAGCCGCCACCCTAGCCGTTACAGCCCTTGCTTACAGCTTGAATGGCACGCCACAATTGGCAGTAGCGGTGTTAAGCGGGGGAGGGGTATCTGTTCTCAATGGTGCATTGCTGGCTTGGAGAATGTCTCGAGCGGCTTCGCATCCTGCACATGACACACACCTTCAGTTGCGGCTCATGTATTTTTACGCCGCCGAAAGGTTTCTGGTGGTCGTTGTGCTCCTTGGTTTGTGCCTGGCAGTACTGAAATTATCACCACTCGCAGTATTGGGTGGTTTTGTGATGGGTCAAGCGGCGCTGTTAATAGCCCGGTTTTTTTTAGCAAATTCAAAGACGTGAGATAGTGACTAAAAATGTCTAGCGAAGCACACACATCAGCGGAATACATCAGGCATCATTTGCAAAACCTGACATACGGCAAACTGCCAGACGGCGTTTGGGGTGTTGCCCATAGCGCGGAAGAAGCCAAGGCGATGGGTTTTTGGGCGCTCAACATTGACACCTTGATCATGTCACTGTTGTTGGGCGCGGCGTTCATGTTCATGTTCTACCGCGCGGCACAAAGCGCCAGTGCGGGTACGCCGAATGGCCTGCAAAACTTCTGCGAGTGGGCGCTCGAATTCATTGACAACAGTGTACGCGGTTCTTTCTCGGCCAAGAACGATATGGTCGGCCCTCTGGCGCTGACTATTTTCTTCTGGGTATTCAGCATGAACCTGATGGATTTGTTGCCTATCGACTACATCCCGCTACTGATGACGGGGCTTGGGGTGCCGTTCTTCAAAATTGTTCCTTCCACTGATCCGAATGCGACCTTTGGCATGGCTATAGGCGTGTTTATCCTGGTGCTCTATTACAGCGTGAAGATGAAGGGTTTGGGCGGTTTTGTCGGCGAACTGACACTGCAACCGTTTGGCAAGTGGGGTATGCCGGTCAATCTGTTGCTGGAAGGTGTCAACCTGATCGCCAAGCCGATTTCTCTCGCGCTGCGTTTATTTGGCAATATGTACGCTGGCGAAATGATTTTTATCCTTATCGCGCTGATGGGCGGCGCATGGGCCGGCATGACGATGGGCGGTATCACGTTGTTTGGATCACATATTCTGCTGTCGCTGGGCTGGGCAATTTTCCATATTCTGATCGTCACATTACAGGCTTTCATCTTCATGACGCTGACGGTGGTGTATCTGGACATGGCGCATCAAGAACACCATTAAACTGTTCTATCAACTTTAGTTTTATTAACCAGGAGAAATAAAAAATGGAAATGGCAAACGCACTGCTGTACATCGCTGGCGCACTGATGATGGGATTGGGCGCGCTTGGCGCAGCCGTTGGTATCGGCATTTTGGGTGGCCGCTTTCTGGAAGGCGCTGCCCGCCAACCGGAACTGATCCCGATGCTGCGCACACAATTCTTTGTGGTGATGGGCTTGGTTGACGCGGTTCCGATGATTGCTGTGGGTATCGCAATGTATGTTCTGTTCGCGGTGGCACATTAATTCTCATTAAGCGACAACGCATAACTCAAGAAAGGTAGCTTGCATGAATATCAATGCAACTCTGCTCGCCCAGACCATCATGTTCGCACTGTTCGTGTGGTTCTGCATGAAGTTCGTCTGGACGCCCATCATGGCCGCGCTGGAGCAACGCAAAAAGCAAATCGCCGATGGACTGGCGGATGCGGAGCGTGCCAAGCACGACCTTGAATTGGCCGCCAAGCGTTCAGCAGAAATCTTGCGCGAAGCCAAGGAAAAGGCCGGTGAAATCGTGATTAATGGCGAAAAACGCGCCAGTGAAATCATTGAGGCTGCCAAAACGCAAGCCAAGGTGGAAGGCGATCGTATTGTGACGGGTGCCAAGGCTGAAATCGACCAGGAAGTCTTCCGTGCCAAAGAGCAGTTGCGCACCCAAGTGTCTGCAATCGCACTGGCTGGCGCTGCCAAGATTCTTGGCCGCGAAATCGATGCCAAGGCGCACAATGACTTGCTCGACCAACTAGCCGCGGAAATCTGACACTATGTCTGAAGCCATTACCATTGCCCGTCCATACGCACAGGCGGTATTTGAAGAAGCGCAAAAGCTGGCTGACCTGAAAGGCTGGTCAGATGTGCTGGTGTCTCTGGCCGAGGCGGCTGTTCACCCTGAAGTTGGCGCATTGATTACCAATCCGAGAGTTTCAAAGGCGCAGCTTGAAAGCCTGATGGATGGTTTGCTTGGTGCGCAGGCAAAGACACAGCAGCGTAATTTTGTCCGGGTGTTGGTGGATAACCAACGGCTGGCGGTACTTCCTGAAATTGCCGCAATCTACGAAACACTGCGCGCGGAAGCGGAAAAAACCGTCAATGTGGTGGTGGATTCGGCATTTGAGCTGTCTGCAGCGCAGCAGGAAAAAATCGTCAGCTCGCTGAAAGCGCGCTTGGGCCGGGAAATCAAGCTGGTCTGTAAAGTCAACAAAGAATTGCTGGGTGGCGTAGTGATTCGAGCCGGAGACAAGGTGATCGATGGTTCTGCACGCACCCGTCTTGGCGAAATGGCAAACGCCCTAGCTTAAGACACATTGGCCTGATAATAGATTTATCAAGATAAGGAAATCCAGATGAAGCTCAACCCTTC
>CAZMWC010000011.1:0-20723 GCA_964569805.1 uncultured Gallionella sp. | reverse complement strand
TCCACTTGCATCAGCAAACCAACCATCTCTTCCGATTCATGCACAAAAACGCCATGCTGCTTGGCGCGTTCGATGATTGCCTGGGCGATCAGACCTCGCCCCTTGGCAACCACTTTTGGCGCACCTCCTTGTGTTTTCCCGTAGGTCAGCGCGACCGCCGATTGTTGCGACGTAAGCGGTGGGCGCGTCATGGTTTTTCCACCACGGCATTGACCAGCGCCACACCGGCATCCTCAAGTGATTTTTTGAGATTGGGCAGGGCGCGGTTGAACATATTGGCCGTCGTTGCATCGGCGGTGCGCAGAGACAGCCGCAGCTCGCCTCCAGTCAAAACTAGACGCGCGCTGACATCGCCCAATTTGGGCAAAGCCAGCTCAACCTCCGTGCTCCACTGGCGTTCATCCGCCTTCTGCTGTTCCCGTTCAGGCTCGCCCTGAATCTCCCACTGCATCTGCTGACCAGGCCAGACCTGGCCCATCCACACCATATGGTGATGCTCCAGCGTGTGCAACTGTTGCTGCACCAGCGGAATCAATTCTTTCGTCATTTGCAGTGATGTAGATGCGTCGTCTGCGACCCTGCCCGCTGCCGAAATATTTGACTGCACTTGTGATGCGGCCGCCTTGTCGTACGCCAGGGCCGCGCCCTGTGCTTGTGCGGCAGAAATATCGCCACCTGGCACGCGCTGGCCCGTTGGTGAGAAAGGCAACCCCCTACCCGTCAACAAATTTTGCGGCTCCTCCAGCAATTGGTTCGTGCTGCGCTCACCGCGTATCCACTGCGCCTGATGCGATTCGTAAAACAGTCCGCTCTTGCCGAGCGCCTCCTTCAGCGCGCCCGCCAGTAATTTGGTATCCGGCATTTGCTGCGCGGCCGGCCAAACCGCCTTATTTCCGAGTTGCTGCACCAGCGGCCTATTCATTGGCAGATCGGCAAGATTGGAAAACATTCGCGCGGCGGAGCCAATTTGTTCCGGTGTTGAAAGCGGATTGGTTGAGGCAACCATACCGAAAGTGATCTTCGGCTGCACCGAGAGCACCTGCAGGCGGATGGCATCGCCGGGCTGGATATTGCCGGGTAAACGCATCTGGAGCAGTTGCCCGGCGACCTGCACCTTAAATACATTCTCACTGGTTCTGGACTGAACCAGCCCCTGCAATTCCTGCCCCGGTTCGAGCTTACCGGTTTGCTTTGGAGCTGCGGTCGCCGCCGTCGCATCCTTGGACAGCTCTCGGGTGGCATCCCGTGGGGCCTCCTTGCCGGGAGGAGTAACGGTAGGCGTGACCAGCGGCCTTCCGGTATGTGAAAGGACGTGCAGCGCGCTGACAACATTGGCTGGTAACATTTGTGAACCCGCGTAGGGTGCAATAAGCGTAGCGCATTGCACCGGATATCTGATACATGCGGCGCAATGCCCGCTGCCCTTCGGCAAGCAGGGGAGCGTTATTGCGCCCTACACTCCTTTATCTTAAGCCGGACGTGTAGGGGCAATTCACGAATTGCCCGGGCGATTCGTGAATTGCCCCTACAAACCTAACGTAATACCTACGCCCCGTAAACCTTTTGCAGCCGCTGTTCCTGACGATTGCTTTGCATGATATTTTGCAATTGTCCCATCCATGCCTGGGTGCGGCTGCGGATATCGGCATCGTGTGCGAGAATTTTTCTGATGAGGCGTGCTTTGTATTGCCGGGACGATTCGTCCAGCGTAGATGCCGCATCCAGCGGCATGATGGCGGCAATTTTCTGACGGCACTGCTGTTCGAGGTCGATCAGCTGATCCCACTCACCGCGCACAGCTGCCTCATGCATCTGCTCGGTCAGCGTGGATAGCGATTCGTAATGGGTGATGACTTGATGGCTACCCATTTTTCTACCCCCTTCCATAAGCCTGTTGTACTTTGTTCATGGGTTTGGGCTGCTGGGCTGCGATGGGTACCACATTTTCCTGTATTGGAGCAGCAGCGATTGCCGCGCCAGATGGCCGGATGCTCTCCCACGCGCCTTTCAGATCAGTCAACAGGCGCGCCACTTCATCCAGTGCCGCCATATCGTTTTTCAGATTGGCGGCAAGCAGGCGCATACACATATAGTCATACAGCGCGGATAAATTCTGCGCCAACGGGCCGCCAACAGACTTGTCCAGGCTGGCATTCAAACCTTCGTCAATAATAGTAATCGCCTTGGATATTGCCACACCTTTGGCGGCGATATCCTTGCGCATGACACCATTCTTGGCGTTGGCGATCGCCAGCAACGCGCCCTGATACAACATCGCAATCAGCTTGTGCGGGTCGGCTGCCACTACGCCGGATTCCACTCCGATTTTTGCGTAAGCTTTGCTGGCTGTGGTTGCGTTCATAATATTCCCCCTAGTTCAGGCTGTTGAGCGACTCAAGTTGCTGGGTTAAAAAAGTGCTGGTGGTATTCATGCTGGAAAGCATCATATCCAGTGCGGTAAATTGGGCGCGGTAGCGTTTTTCGACAGCGATCAAACGGGTTTCCAGCTCGGTACGGCGCTTGCCGATATCAGTAATGGTCTTGCCGATACCATCGGTACGATTGGTCAGAATTCCATCACTGGCTACACTTGAAGTTGCCCAGCTATTCAGCAATGAGGCATAGCCTATCGAATAGTTCAGCGTCCCGCGCGCGCCGAGTGCGCCGCCGACGACAGCGATACTCAACCCCTGCGGGTCGCCGGTAGATACACTCAATATTTGCCCTGAGCCGGTTGCTGAAACCCCACCGACCGAGCCAGCCACATTCACGCCGACAGTTTCTACAGGCGTTCCCAGCATATCCGCGGCGCCATTGCCGCCGGTGATATCCACAGCCGAGTCAGAGCCATAACCTGCAGACGTAATAGTTAAAAACCCGCCGCTCTGCGTGACGGCAACCGAAATACCCACATCAGATAATTCATTCACGCTATTGATCTTGGATTGCAGTTCGGCAGCCAGTGTTGCTGCGGTATAGGTGCCTTGAGTCAGCGTGACGGAAACGGCCACACCGTTCACTGATAATTCCAACGTGTCATTCGTGGCATCAATAGTACCATCGGGAGTGCCGACCAAATTGGCATCCACAGACCCGACCGCATTGCCCTGCGTAGCAAGCTGGGTAACATTCACCGCATAGCTGCCTGCCTTGGTGCTGCTGGTTGCGCTGTTGAAACTGACCAAGCTATCCGTCGCCTTGCCGACCGAAGCAAACAAACTGGCGATATCGCTGAAATTGCTGGACATCACGCTATTGAGCTTGGTCTGGTTAACTTCCAGCGTGCCGTCTTTTTTGAAAGACACGCCCACATCGGAAAGTGTCGTCAAGGTACCGGAAGTGCCAGTCACGGCCGCGTTCAACATGCTGCGCAGTTGCGATTGCAGCGAACGCACCGTGCTGTCGCCCAGCAGGATCGCGCCTTTCTGGTTGGTCGCGTCATAAGCAGAAAAATTCTTTAACGTTGTCGCAAGATCGTTATAGCTTTTTACGAAACTAGCGATCGAACTGCTGACCGTGGCAGTATCGCGCGCAACCGTCAAAGTGACCGGGGAAGCGGTTACCTTGCTCAAAGTAAGCGTAACACCCGAAATCACATCGGAGATCGTGTTGGAGGTCTTGCTCACCGTCACGCCGTTCACTTCGAAGTCGGCATTCTGCGCGGTAACTGTTTCGCTCAAATGCTGCGCGGCGGGCAGCCCTGCGGGGTCATGCGCCAGCAGGGTAGCTATGGTGCCATCGCCGCCGCTGGTGGTAATTTTCATGCTGTTGCTCACGCCGAGGCTGTCCGAAGACAGAGAAAGGCGATAAGGCGTACCGCTGCCGTCGTTGATGATGGTTGCCGTCACGCCCATCTGCGCGGCATTGATCGCATCGCGGATGCCTTGCAGCGAATTGTTGCTGCTGTCGATGGTGATGTCCGTAGTGCCATCACCATTCGAGGTAAAACCAGCCCCTGTATATTTACCGGTACCGGAATCGAATGATCCAGCGCCGATTGCAATGGTGCCAAAATCGAAAGTAATTACCGTATCAACGCCATCGCTAATGGCTGCGGTGCTGCTGGTTTGCCCGGTAGCAACCAGCGCCTGCGCCTGCGCCAAACTGGTCACTTCCAGCGAATAAGTGCCTGCCACCGCAGTACTGGCGGCAGAAGCGGAAAAAATAGTGGAATCGGAGGGTGTCGCCTTGAGGGTCTGGAAATTGCTGGCGCTGCTCAAACCTTGCACGATAGATTGAAAACCGCTCACCGCCCCTTTGACACTGCCGTAAGCGGAAAGCTTGGCTTGATAACCTGCTTCCTTGACGTTAAGTTTAGCAATCGGCTGTCGCTCTACAGTCATCAACTGACTGACGATGCTGTTGACATCAAGATTGGTTGCCGAAGTTGCCATGATCTGTCTCTTTTAAACCTCTCGTGCATGAGCCTGCGTGTTACAGACTCCTTGACCTATTATATCGGCCAAATGCAGAAAATCTTTAGGGAACACAGATTTAATCCGTTCGTGGTTAAGCGGCCCCGTAGTATGTATCTGTCATTCGGCGCAATGCGCTTCGCGCTTCGCTTATTGATGCCCTACGCCTTACGCATCCTCCACAAAAACCAAAGGGAGAAATCCTGAAGATTTCTCCCATTAGTTTCGAATGACAGCCCGGCTATACAACGCCGCGCGGCTGTCAAACGCCCGATTAAAACGGGGTCAGGCTTTTTGCTTCAACAACAAACCCTGCTGAAACTGGTCTATCGAGCGCGAAATCGCCAGCATTTCTTCCGTCGGATATTGACGGATCAAATCACCGGTATCCATATCCACCAACTTAACGATCTGCTTGTCGGTGCTTTCATCCACGCTGAATTCCAGGCTCTTGTTGGTTTGCTTCAGTACCTTGTTAATGTTGTCCACCACGTTCTTTAATTGTTCGGCCGAAGGCTGCTGTTCGGCAGCCGGCTTTAGTGCGGTTTGCGGCAACTCGAGCGATACGCCGGGCTGAGCTTGAACATTTGAGGGCGTGGCAACAACATTGGGCGCACCGTCACCGGTGAGCCTGACAGGCTGCGAGGCCTGTGTTGCGCTACTTGCATTTTGGATGAGCATGTTGCTTCTCCTTTATCCCAAAATCCCAGCCGGGAAGACCGACTGGGATTGTTCTACTCTACCATGCTTAACGCAACAAAGTCAGAACGGTGTTCGGTGTCTGATTTGCTTGTGCCAACATCGCCGTACCAGCCTGTTGCAGAATCTGGGCACGGGTCAGTGAAGCGGTTTCTGCGGCAAAGTCAGCGTCCGAAATACGGCTGCGCGAGTTGGTCAGGTTTTCCGCCGTTGTCTGCAAGCTGCTTACCGCAGAACCAAGGCGGTTTTGATACGCACCCAGCGAAGCCCGTGAGCTGTTCACCGAAGACAATGCGGCATCAATGGTGGTCAGCGCGGCAGTCGCGCCGGAGGCGGTGGTCAGGTCGAGCGAGGAGACACCGGCACCTGCCGTTGTGGTAATCGTAGCCGAACCAGGCGTGAAACCTGCGGTAATGCCAGCCGCGTTCGCGCTCAACACGATACCGCTCGACGAAGAGGAGCTTAATGTAACCGCAGCAGTCTTGGTTTGGTCGGCGATCGCAACAAGCAACTCGCCATTCGCCGTGCCCAACGTGGTAATGTTGCGACCGTCTGCCGCAGCCAGCGTAAGAACACCTGCAGCGCTTGTTGCCGTTACGCCCGTTTGTGCGGAAACCTTGTTGATTGCCGCAGCCACCCGCGAACCAAACGTGGTGGCAGTGTCGCCGGCACCGGTTGCAACTGCGCCAATGTCCACGCCATTAATCAAGACATCACCGGCTACAATGTTGCTGGTTAGCAGCACTGCGCCCGTTGCAACAACGCCAGTGGCGCTGACGGTTGCCGTCACATTGGTCTGGCCGCTTACCGCATTGATTGCAGCAGCCTTGGCTATCCCGCTGGCGGTTCCACCGGTATTTGAAACACCATCGCTGGTGGTTGCACCAACCTGATAACCGTTGATTGTGATGTCACCAGCCGCAAGCGACGACGTTGCCGATGCGGTCGTCGCACCAGCCGCAGTAGCAGAGTAGCTGGAGCCGGAGCCGACACCCAGAGAGGCAGTTCTTGCGCTGGCAATTGAGGTGATGCTGATCTGGTTGCTGCTGCCGGCATCGGCACCGACCTGGAAGTTTTGCGAGGTAAATGTGCCATCCAGCAATTTCACGCCGTTGAAACTGGTGTTAGTGGCGACGCGGTCGATTTCCGAAATCAACTGCGAAGCTTCGGCATTCAGCGCGGCGCGGTCGGATGCGCTGTTGGACGCATTGGATGCCTGCACCGCCAGTTCGCGAATACGCTGCAAGTTGTCCGAAATCTGGATCATCGAACCTTCAGCGGTTTGCGCCATCGAAATACCGTCGTTGGCGTTACGTACCGCCTGGTTGGCGCCGCGAATCTGCGAAGTCATCCGGTCGGCAATCGCCATACCGGCAGCGTCGTCTCTGGCGCTGTTGATGCGCAAGCCGGAAGACAAACGTTGCAAGGAAGTTTGCAGCGCGCTTTGCGAGCTGTTCAGGTTGCGTTGGGCATTCAGCGACGCAATATTGGTATTGACGAATTGAGGCATGTTAATTCTCCTTCAAATTTAGTTTGTTTTCCGGCTTGATCGCCGTTACATTGGTTTACCCCGCGTTGCCGGGTTCATTAACCGCCGTTAGTCCAGTTATCGGACAAGGTTGGGAAAACTTTAGGGAGATTTTGGAAATTCCTGGTTGTAGGGGCAATTCATGAATTGCCCGGGCGATTCGTGAATCGCCTCTACGCGGGCAGTTGTAGCCCGGATGCAGCGATAGCGGAATCCGGGGGGCATCATAATCGTCCCCGGATTTCACTGCGTTTCATCCGGGCTACCCGTTTGATTCCGGCCCGCCCGGCTTAGTCAAATGATGCGGCTCGCAAGCTCACCACATCCTACACGGGCTATGGTTAGCTTTGCGTAGGTATGGACGAACGGAGTCGTACTCCCCTTTGCCTGTTTGGAATGACGGTTGTCACGCGGAACGCAGCTGATTTTCAGCTGGCTGGCGTTGCGATATTCAATCACTGGTGAGCGTGGCGCACCGTGATCAGTCATGAACCGCCAGACATCAGCGGCCACCCACCCTATAGCAATCAAGGTCTATCAGGACACCCGGGATTGCGTAAAACGTCTAGCTGAAGCGCGCCACCAACCCTCGCGATCAATTTGGGAGCTATTGCTATTAGCCAGTGTGCCGAGCGCCAGATGAAGCGCGAAGCAGCATCCTGTCCTTGATGAGGCGTTCTCTTAAATGCATCTCTTCCCCTCCCGCCCCCAGCCGCCGCATTTCATTAATCGCCGCCAGAGCATCTTCACCAGTAAAATAACTCGAGAACGCTCTAAGCCTTTCTCTTTGTAACAGCATGTCGGCAAATATTTTTTGGCCGAGTTCCGTTTGGCTCGAACATTGTCCAATTTCAGCCGAAAGCGGAATGACTGGCTCATCGATTATGATATCGGACGATGTGTCCATCGCCGCGCATACTTGATTGAGGAGATTGACTGCCTGCTCCCTTTTTCCCAAGTCAACCAGTACGTTGATCATGGTGACAAGACGGGGCAACCGAGGTTGCGCTTGTGCCAGCAAAGAAAGGATTCCCAAGGCTGACTGAAGGCATGCATAGCGTTTCGCTATCGGTTCGCCGTGGTTACGAGCCAGCGCAATAAGATTCAGTGCAACCCAATAAACATCCCAGTCTGCAGGTTTTTCGGGCGCATCCACCCAATCTGAAAATAAATTAGCCGCATACGGTGTATTTTTCAAATAATCCTGCCATGCCGTAATTTGGATTCCGGGCAGGTTAGATACTGTTTCAACTTGGTCAATCAAAACACCCCGTTGGCCCAAGAAACCAATACGGTCTATTTTCGCGGCAAACAGGTTCAGCGCAAACACATCTAATTCGGATTCATCCGCAAAAGGTATCAGGCAATTCAACCCCGGGACAAGGCGGAATATCCGATACCCTCTACGTGTAAATTCGCCCGCCAATCCCAGATCATATTTTTGATCAACTTTACTAATCGCAAACATCACCAGCGGTGAATTTAACTTGAAGAAATCGCCCCCTTCATCGAATATTTTTTTCTTTGCAAAATCGAGATGGATGCGCACAAAGTCGATACCGGACAAGTTGTGCTCTGCCATTTGGATATCCAGCCGCAGTTTTCTATCTCCCTTGATGGTAATGCTGGCTTGACTCAACTTGTTGCGCGATATGCTTCTGGACAATAAATCGGCTTCGTGGGGAAATCTGACAATAGCCCATAGCTTGCCCTCTCCCGTCGCAGTCTTGGCCAGTGGGAGCGCATACTGGCCGTATTCAGCGCCAACATCCAGAATTCGCGCTCCCGGGCTTATCAGTAGTTGTGTAAACCGCCATTCTGTTTCATACCATCCGGGCTGTTCCTGCAATGCGTAATTTGCAAAATCATTCAAATCACGGGGTGTTGCAATATGGAGCTCCTCTGCCAATAAGTGCCACTCGATTTCATTATCGGTAATTTCCATGTTGACTGGACGTGTCGGAAATTTCTTGTCCCATGCTTCAAGATAGGCAGTTTCCACATGGCGGCTAAGCCTTGCCGGATCGCATAATGTCGAACCTTTCAAGCTGGCAGGTATGGCATGCCGATAATAAGCGATAAGGTTCTTATCGTTGGCCAAGGCTACCGCCTTGACAACATAATCTTCCTTGTCGAAGGCGATTAGCCCATCAAGGTCAATTCCAACATTTTTTAAAATTGAATAGGACAGGCGCTGGTGGTAAAGCGCTCCGACCAGAGTGATGACAGGCACCCCCATCCAGATCGCATCAATTGTCGTTGTTCCGCCGGTCAAGGGGAATGTATCGAGAGCGATATCAATGTCGTTGTAATACCTCAAGTGGCTTCCGTCGGGGTGCTGAAGCCATACAAATTCAATTCGTTCAACGGCAATGCCATTCCTTTCAAATTCAGCCAGTATATTTTTTCTTGTAATTTCCGGCTCACAATAAGGGTGATTGATAATCAGCCTGGAATTCGGAACTGCCGACAGAACACGCGCCCATAGCTCGATAACCTCTTCGTTGATTTTATAAATGCTGTTCAACGAGCCAAAGGTGATGGATGTATTACCTTTACAGGGAGGATCATCCGTAATCACCTGCTCATTCAATTCGCCGAATGAGGTAAATACCTCTGGTAAGTGAATATGTTTTTCGAGGAAATACTTCTGGTTATCCGGGCCATCCAGATAAGAATCCGAGATAAAGTAATCGACATCAGGAATCCCCGAAGTGTATGGATACCCCATATACATGATCTGGACAGGAGCTGGGCGATAACACATAACATCTGTGCGGGAATCCTGCGTATAGCCGGTCAGATCCACCAGAAAGTGGATGCCGTCGGCATGTATCTGATCAGCGAGTTCGCGGTTGCTTATTTGAGTAATATCGACAAACACATCCGCTGCCGCACGATATTCGTCGGTAATTTTATCTGGGTATTTGGTGTTGGAATAACAAAAAATTTCAAACTTATACTTTGCACGTTCGTTAATGAGTGCGCGCAAAAAGCTGCTGACCACATGAGATCGAAAATCTGGCGAAATATAGCCAACACGCCAACGTTTCGCCGGCATCATGGCATTGGCATGCTCCTTGAATGGTTTCCCCTGGAGGTTTTGGCAAGCCGCTTTCCCGGCAAGTTTATGTATCTTGAATAAGAGTTCGTTGTCTATTTCCGGCATAGCCAGAGCGACCATGTTTATTTCCATAAAGGAAAACTGCTGCGAGTCCTGATAATCCATTTCCAGACGGGGCAGTATTTGTCCCAGCATTTTTCTGGAGGACTCCCACATGGCATATAAACGAGTTGCCGCAAAAACGGAAAATACTTCAGCACCCAGTGGCTTGCCCAGTATTTTATTTAGCGCCGTGATTAATTCATCATGTCTTTTTAACACCCTGAGGCAGGATAGGTAATTGGCACGACATACAGTGTCATCTGGTGTCAATTCCAGTGCGCGTCGGTAAAACGGCAGCGCCTCTTCGCGGCGATTCTTTCTGACTTTAACAGCGCCGAGGTTATTCACGACAATAGGATCATCCGGCTTTGCTCTGGCGGCTCGGGTGAACATTGCTTCCGCCAACTCGTTGTTGTTGTTTCTGAGGTGGAAATGCCCAAGGTTGAGCAAGGTGTCAAAATGATCCGGATCTATTTCCAATGCTTTATTAAACGCCTTCAAGACAATATTTAATGGCGCACCCGATCGCGCATAAACCACCCCCAAATGGTTGTGTGCGTCCACATATTTCGGATCCAGACTTACCGCCGATTTCAAATGTCTTTCGGCGGCTTTCAGGTCATTTTTTATGAGGTAGATCGATCCAATAGCGTAATGGGCCCACGGATCGTCAGGGTGGGATTTCAGACGTTTAATCAGTAGTTTTTTGGCTTCATCATGTTTACCCTGTTGGATTAGTTCAACAACTATCGCTATCAGGTCTGCGGATACGGATTTCTTGCCCATTGATATCTATATCCTAAAAAAATCAGCCAGTATGTTGCGTTTCATCGGTCTGTGAATGAGCTTTCCCGCCTCGCCATGGAAAACTATTGAATCACCCAAGGTATCGTGGCTAATCACGCTTACACCTTGCGCAACAACCGTGCCTTTCTTTATTCTGGCACTCCCGATGATTGCACTATTGGGATACATGACCACGCCTTCCTCCAGAATCGGCGCAACACCGTGGTTCTTCCCCACCGTGGAATTCTGGTAAACCACAAAATAATTTGAATAGCGCGCTTTTGCCAAGACAATGCCGACCGAATGCCCGATAAAAAAGATGTCCGGCATTTCGACTTCGTAAAAACAGTCAATGCCATTCAGCGCTTTGTTGAGATAAAAGAGTTTGGTACAGATGCGTTCGTTCTTCTCATTGCGCCAAATCGTATTCGACAAAAAATAGAGAAAAGTCGCGTACTGGCTGGAATGCAGATAGTCGAATTCATCGGGCCGCCAGAGCTTTACCGCATTGATGCAGGTATTGACGCGAGCAAGCGCCTCGTCCAGGTTGCGCTCCAGAATCGCCTGAGCATCTGCATGGTTGTCCGGGAAGAAGTTAGACAGTTGTTTTACAAGATACTCTGTCAATTGGTCGCGGGAAATATTTTTCAACAGCATATTAATTACCCATACACCATGTACACCAGACTTGCTGAAGATGATTCCATCGCACTATCTTCAACCCAGCGCACCATATCTGGCTCCACAATGCGGCGCAGGGGAACGCGCTTTGTTTCCTTGAACCCAACTTTGCGGTAGAACTCCAGCGCGGTGTTATCAGACCGCACCCTCACCCCGAGACTGCTTAACCCCAGTTGATTGAACGCCCAGTCCATCGTTGTCTGCAGAGCCAGCTTCATGAGTCCAGGCTGCGAGTTACCGCCTTTCACGATATTGTCCGCTTCGCCGTAACCCGTTTCCCAGTCGATAAAGTCGAGGCCGATGTTGCCCACTGCCTGCCCATCAACATCAACCATGAAAAGTATTTTGTTTTCATTAGGGCCGACAAAATCGGTGAGCCAACGCGCGGTTCGATCTTCTGTGGCGACGAAGTCGGTCAGGAAGGATTTAACAAACCGATTGCGCCATTCCGTCAGCAGTTTTACGTCCGCTGCATTCAATCGATCTATACGGGTTGCCACAGGGCGGAGCATCGCCTGAACGGGAGAGCTGACCGGAATACGCACACCTGCCCCCGTAGTTCCGGCGGTGCACTTCAACGCATTTAGTAGAGCTTTTCCGTCAGTTAAATCCAAACCGGCTCACCTTTCGTTGAAATAAGAGGCAACTGCTGCGATAACCTCATCGAGTGTTTCATGGCTCATTTTCGAGTGCAGAGGGAGTGAAAGAATTTCCATCGCAACACGGTCAGTAACACTTACATCAGACCGGCGACAGTTTTTCCAAAGGGTAAAGTGATGACCAGGCCGCCAATGAATGCCAGTATCGACACCTTTAACTTCTTTCATGTACTCGCGAAGAGTGTCCCGATGCTCTGCGGGAACACGAATATAGTATAAGAATGGACAGACATCATCGAAATTCGTAGGCGGTGTTCTTACTTGGGGTATTTTCGACAATCCTGCATTGTAATAACGGCTGGCCTCACGCCTGCTTTCAGTTATTTGTTTGATCTTGCCAAGTTGTGCTAGGCCAACAGCCGCATGCATGTTGATCATGTGATAACGAAAACCTTGCCGTTCCACGTCAAATGTCCAGGCTCGTTTATTCTGATACATGACCTCGGCCGGTTGTTGCATCCCGAGCAGGCGCAGCTCATGGGCCAGCTTAAGTTCTTCTTTGGTTTTTACGACAACTGCGCCACCGTCGAGACACGTAACGGACTTGACGGGATCAAAACTGAACATGCAGATGTCCGAAAAACTGCCGACCATTTTCCCTTTGTATTTTGAACCGAAGGAATGCGCCGCATCGTGAATAACGCGCAAATTATGTTTAGCTGCAAATTCCGCCACCCGGTCGTGATCACAAAGAATGCAGTCATAATCCATGACAATGATTGCCTTGGTTCTGGGTGTGATCATCTTTGCGGCGCTATCCAGATCGATGCACAAAGAATCATCCAGTGCATCACAAAAAATCAGCTCTGCCCCGGTCTGTTCGACGGCCTGAAAATCCGCAGAGCAATTGAACGCCGATGTTATGACCTCGTCGCCAGGCCCCACACCGGCCACCAGCAAAGCCACATGCAAGGCCGCAGTACCGGTGCTTACCGCAGCGACATGACGATCCGGATCCTGGATAAACTCCTTGACCGATTCCTCAAACTGGTTGACATAGCTACCCATTCCAAGCCAGCCAAGATCGAGAGCGCCCTTCACCGCATCATATTCTTCTTGTTCCAATAATGGTTTGAACACAGGTATCACAATATTTCTCCCTTGTTAGTTAACTCTCGATATCAGGCTTGTGGCGGACAAACAACGCATATTTTGAATCCTGTTCAGATATAACTTTATCCAATACCGGCCACTCGATAGCAAACGCCGGATCATCCCAGCGCACCCCTCTGGCGCATTCCGGATGGTAAGACTCGCTCATCTGGTAAAACACCTCGCTGTCATCTTCCAAGGTCTGCAAACCATGCGCCACGCCCTCCGGGATGTAAAGCATACGCCGGTTGGCGGCGCTTAATTCAAATGCCTCCCAGCGTTTGAAAGTGGCTGAATCGCGGCGCAGGTCGAGAATGACATCGTAGATTTTCCCCCTGATACAGCGCACCAGTTTGGCTTCAGGGAAGGGTTCGGCCTGGTAATGCATGCCGCGCAGGGTGCCGCGTTTTTTGTTGTATGAAATATTGCATTGCGCTAGATTAGCATTCAAGCCGTGCCGCGCAAACTCGTCGCTGCACCAACTGCGGGCAAAAAAACCGCGCTCGTCAGCCAGCGGTTCCATTTCGACGAGGTAGGCACCGGGAATGGAAGTTTCAATAAACTTCACCCCAGCACCTCGACCCGCGGGATGGGCACAACAAATTTTCCGCCCCATTGCCGGATGTCGGCCATCTGCTCCATCACTTCTTCCCTGATGTTCCACGGCAAGATCAGCAGGTAATCGGGGCGGGTTTCCCTGATCTTGCCAGGATGATGAACTGGAATATGCGTGCCGGGTAGAAGTTTGCCCTGTTTATGCGGGCTGCGGTCCACGGTGTAATCGATGAAGTCACTGCGGATGCCGCAGTAGTTGAGCAGTGTGTTGCCCTTTGCAGGAGCGCCATAACCGGCCACGGTTTTTCCTGCGCGTTTGGCACCGATCAGGAACTCGAGTAACTGACGCTTGGTTTCCCTGACCTGTTCCGCAAACCCTGCATAAGTTTCCAGACGCTCCAGTCCGGCCTCACGCTCCCGCTGTTTCAGCATAGTTACCGACGCAGCTACCGGCTTGGCCTTGTTTTCCGCATGAATGGCATAGATACGCAGCGAGCCGCCGTGAGTGGGCAGTTCATCCACATCAAACAAGACCAGCCCGTGGCGGGCGAATATTTTTTCTACTGTGAGGAAGGAGAAATAGGAAAAATGTTCGTGGTAGATGGTGTCGAACTGGTTTTCCGCCATCAACCGCAGCAGGTGGGGAAACTCCATCGTCACGATCCCTGCCGGCTTGAGCAGTTGCTTTAAGCCGGCAACAAAATCATTGAGGTCAGGCACGTGGGCGAGTACGTTGTTTCCAATCAGCAGATCGGCGCGTGAGTTCTCGCCCGCTAACTCTATGGCGGTATTAGCGCCAAAAAATTTCACCATGGTGGGTATGCCTTTGCCGGTAGCGACGGCAGCAACGTTGGCGGCGGGTTCGATGCCCAGCACCGGAATATTCTGTTCTTTGAAATACTGGAGCAGATATCCGTCGTTGCTCGCTATTTCAATTACCCGACTGCCCCCATCCAGTTCAAGGCGCGCCACCATGGTCTGTGCGTAGGCGCGCGCATGGTCGAGCCACTGATCGGAATAGGAGGAAAAATAGGCGTAATCGCCGAATATCTGTTCCGGTGTCTCGAACTCTTCCAGTTGCACCAGAAAGCAGGTATCGCACACGAAGGCGTGGAGCGGATAGAAAGGCTCCATCCGGTTTGACTGTTCGGGAAAAAGGTAAGCATTCGACAGCGGTGACATGCCAAGATCAACAAATGTATGTTGTAGCGGGGTAGCGCAAAAACGGCATTTTCCTTGTGTCATGGTTCTACCTTCAAACTCTGGTATTCGGCAATTTGTTGTTGTGTCACGCGGCACATATCCTGGCCCTGCCCATAAGCACGGTACCAGGCCACCACCCATTCCAGCGTGGTTGCCAGCGCGAGCCGTGGTTGCCACCCCAAGCGTGAACGTGCCTTGCTGCTGTCCAGTTTCAATATCCCGGCCTCGTGAGGCTGGTTGGTTCGGTCACATTCGCAACAGGTGCCTTCACCCCATGCGGATGACAATCGATCCACTATCCATGAAACGGGCTTGGCTTCTTCTGCCGGTGGGCCGAAGTTCCAGGCTTCGGCGAATGTTTGTCCTCCCTCCCACAGGCTTTCAGCCAGCAGCAGGTAGCCGTTGAGCGGCTCCAGTACATGCTGCCAGGGGCGGATGGCGCCGGGGTTGCGAATTGCCACCGGGCGATTAGCCAGAAATGCCTGTATGATGTCTGGCACTAGGCGATCCTGCGCCCAATCGCCACCGCCAATCACATTCCCGGCACGTGCGCTCGCCAATGCCGTTCCTTGGCCAAAGAAAGAGCTGCGGTAGGCTGCGGTCACCAGTTCGCTGCATGCCTTGCTGCTGGAGTAGGGGTCATGTCCGCCCAGCGCTTCGTTTTCCCGGTACGGCCAGATCCATTCCCGGTTTTCATAGCACTTGTCAGTAGTGACATTGACTACTGCGCGCGCGCAGCCAGTTTGACGCACCGCCTCCAGCAGATGAACGGTGCCCATCACATTGGTGGCATAGGTGCCCACAGGATCTGTATAGGATGAACGAACCAGCGCTTGGGCAGCGAGATGAAAGATGATTTCCGGGCGATGCGCTGCAATGGCCGATTTCAGGCTTTCATGGTCGCGAATATCGGCGATAACAGATACGATGTCATTCGCAATTCGAGCATCATCGAACAGGTTGGGAGCGGTCGGCGGCGACAGTGCGTAACCGACTACCTCCGCGCCCATGCTCTTTAGCCAGAGTGTCAGCCAACTACCCTTGAAGCCGGTATGGCCGGTGACCATAACCCGTTTGCCATGCCAGAAAGAGGGATGTGCTACCAGGTTTTCCATGGGGCTTTGCCGGATTCCCAGAGTTCTTCCAGGTAAGTCTTCTCGCGCAATGTATCCATCGGCTGCCAGAATCCTTTATGCTCGAAAGCCATCAAATCCCCTTCCTTCGCCAGCCCGGTCAACGGCTCGACTTCCCAGGATGTGCTGTCGCCGGCGATCCGGTCGATAACTCGCGGCGACAGGACAAAAAACCCTCCATTGATCCAGCCGCCATCTCCCTGTGGTTTTTCCATGAAGCCTCGCACAAGATTCTCCTCGCTCATATCCAGCGCACCATAGCGTCCGGGCGGCTGGACTGCGGTGACAGTGGCAGATTTCTTGTGCTTACGGTGAAATTCGACCAGCTTGCCAATATCCACGTCCGCCACACCGTCGCCATAAGTGAAGCAAAAATCCTCATCGCCAAGGTGTTGGCGCACACGTTTCAACCGTCCGCCAGTCATGGTCTTTTCGCCCGTATCGATCAACGTTACACGCCATGGCTCGGCATTGTTCTGGTGAATCTCGGTGTGGTTATTGACCATGTCGAAAGTGATATTCGACATATGGAGGTAATAGTTGGCGAAATACTCTTTGATCATGTATCCCTTGTAACCCAAGCAGATAACAAAATCGTTGATCCCATGGGAAGAGAATATCTTCATGATGTGCCAGAGCATCGGCTTGCCGCCAACTTCGATCATCGGTTTTGGCTTTAAATTTGTTTCTTCGGAAAGCCGCGTACCGAGTCCGCCTGCCAAGATTACTGCTTTCAAGTTAATCCTCCAACTATGCGAGGTTTCATGATATTCCAAGCACCTTAATTCGGCAAATTTGAATACGAATATGACCTTTATAGGGAAGTGTGGGGGAAGTGGTGGGCGCTATCTGACCATGCGGCAGTCGTAGGATGTGGTGAGGCACGAACCGCATCATTCAACACGCGAGCGATGCGGTTCCTTCGTCACCGCATCCTACACGCTATATCAAAGAAGACAGAGGGTTTAGTTTACGAGACAACTTTAGATTCCCTAAAACGGAATATCGTCATCAAAGTTATCGAAGCTGCGCCCCTGACCTGAATTAGCCGCAGAAGCTGCCGGTGCCGTCTTGGCAGCGGGTGCGCCAGCGCCGGATGAGGAAGCATCGGTTTTATTCTCCACCACTTCGAAGCTGCCGCCGCCGGATGATTTGCTGCCGAGCATTTGCATTTGTTGGACGATGATTTTGGTGGTGTACCGGTCTTGCCCTTCCTTGGTTTGCCATTTTTCGGTTGTGATTCTGCCTTCGACGTAAATTTGCGAGCCTTTGCGCAAATATTCACCGGCTATTTCGGCTTGCCTTCCAAAGAAAGTGAGGTTGTGCCATTCGGTTTTTTCCTGCTTTTCGCCGCTCTTGTCTTTCCATTTGTCGGTGGTTGCCAACGACACGCTGGCGACAGCCTCGCCGCTTGGCATGTAACGCATCTCGGGATCTTTGCCCAAGTGTCCCACCAGAATTACTTTATTGACCGACATGTCATGCTCCTTTCGTTATGAGTTGTTGCACCGCTGTTTCATCAAATTCCCGCGTATCTACTTTGATGCAGGCCATACATTCCGCTGCTACCACTATCACCTCCCGCACACCTTTCAGTTGCATGAGGCGTTGCCGCAGTTCCGCCGCAGTCGCATCGCTCATTTCCGGCAAATGATACAGCCTGGTGCGCACTGCTGCCGGAGACCGCATACCGGAGGCGACCGCCAGCCACAGTAGCAGCAACATGATGCCGAACACAAACACGGCATCGCCACCAATATACTGCATTAATGCGCCGCCCACCGCCGAGCCGAAGAATGCGCCGAAAAACTGCACGCTGCTATACACCCCCATTGCGGTGCCTCTGGCGGTCAGCGGCGCGACGATACTGATCAGCGAGGGTAATTTGGCCTCCAGCACGTTGAACGCGGTAAAGAATACCAGCAATGCGGCGGTGATGCCCCACAGGCTGTGCTGCACAAACAGCAGCATCATTTGCGCTACCGCCGCCAGCGCGATCGAGAAGAGGAACACTTGTTTTACCTTGCCTTTTTTCTCCGAAAGGATAATGAGCGGCAACATCAGCACGAAGGCCGCCAGCATCACCGGCAGATAAATTTTCCAGTGCTGCGACACTTCCAGACTGTTCTCCTGCAGCAAGAACGGCACTTGCATGAATACCGACATCAGAATCGCGTGCACCGAAAAAATACCCAAATTGAGACGCAGTAACTCCTTGTTGCGCAGCACTTCCCCAAAGCGTTTGCCGCTGGTTTCGGTATCGCTGTGAAAGCGTGTGATCGCCGGGTCTGGAATCACGAAACGCACCACCAGCAAGGCCAGCAAGGCCAATACGCCGGTCATGGCAAATATTCCGGGGACACCGAGTATGCCACCCAGCATTGGAGAGAAAACCAGCGACAGTGAGAACGTGGCCCCGATGGTCATGCCGATCAGCGCCATTGCCTTGGTGCGCACTTCTTCGCGGGTAAGATCGGCGGTGAGCGCCATCACCGCCGCATTGATCGCGCCCGAACCCTGAATGGCGCGGCCGATAATGACCCAGTAAATATTGTCTGCCAGGGCGGCGATGAAACTGCCCAGCGCAAACAGCAGCAAACCGGCGTAAATAATCGACTTGCGCCCATAGCGATCCGACATCCAGCCGGCCGGGATTTGCAGAATCGCCTGGGTTAATCCATATGCCCCAAGCGCGATGCCCATCAACAGATGGCTCTCGCCGCCGGGCAACTGCCCCGCGTACAACGAAAAAATCGGCAGGATGATGAACAACCCCAACATGCGCAGGCCATAAATACTTGCCAAGCCAATACTGGCGCGGCGTTCGGACGCGGTCATGATATTTGTCGCAAGCTGCATGGATGATTTTGGAAAGGCTGAAAAAGTCGCGTATATTAGCAGGTCGTATTCACTACTCCTAGCCAGCATGGAAAGCATCAAGATACGCGGTGCACGCACCCATAATCTCAAGAATATCAACCTCGATTTGCCACGCCACAAGCTGGTAGTGATCACCGGCCTGTCCGGTTCCGGCAAGTCCTCACTCGCGTTCGATACGCTGTATGCCGAGGGGCAACGGCGCTATGTGGAATCGCTGTCGGCCTACGCGCGGCAGTTTTTGCAATTGATGGAAAAGCCGGATGTGGACCTGATCGAGGGCTTATCACCCGCCATCGCTATCGAGCAAAAGGCGACTTCGCACAATCCGCGCTCCACGGTCGGCACAGTCACCGAAATCCACGATTACCTGCGCCTGCTGTTCGCGCGCGCAGGTGACCCGTATTGCCCGCAGCACGATTTGGTGTTGCAAGCACAGAGCGTCGGACAAATGGTAGATCATGTGCTGGAGCTGCCGGAAGGCACGCGTATCATGATTCTTTCTCCGTTGGTAGTGGAGCGCAAAGGTGAGCAACTGGATTTGTTCGACGAACTGCGCGCGCAGGGCTTTACGCGGCTGCGCATCAACGGCAAGGTGTGCGAAATCGATGCGCTGCCGAAGCTGGAGAAGAACAAAAAGCACACCGTCGAGATCGTGGTGGATCGCCTTAAAGCCAATACCGAAGCCAAACAGCGCCTGGCCGAGTCGTTCGAAACCGCGTTGCGCCATGCCGATGGGCGCGCGCTGGCGGTGGAAATGGACAGCGAAAAAGAGCATCTGTTTTCGGCAAAATTCGCCTGCCCGATCTGCAGCTACTCATTGCCGGAACTGGAGCCGCGCTTGTTCTCGTTCAACAATCCGATGGGCGCGTGCCCGAAGTGCGACGGCCTCGGCAATATCAGTTTTTTTGATCCAAAACGGATTGTGGTTTTCCCGCAGATGTCGTTGAGCTCCGGGGCGATCAAGGGCTGGGACAGGCGCAACCAGTTCTATCACCAACTGCTCGCCAGCCTCGCCAAACACTATGATTTCGATCTGGAGCAATCTTTCGAAAGCCTGCCGGAGAAAATTCAGCAGGTGATCTTATACGGCAGCGGCAAAACAGAAATCGCGTTCCAGTATATGAACGAGCGCGGCAAGCCGATGTTGCGCGAACATGCCTTCGAGGGCATCGTCAATAATCTGGAACGCCGCTACAAGGAAACCGATTCGCCCGCGGTGCGCGAGGAGCTGGCAAAATACCTGAACAGCTGCGTCTGCCCGGAATGCAAGGGCACGCGCCTGCGCCTGGAAGCGCGCCATGTGCGCGTCGCGGAAATGAACCTGTACGAGATCAGCGCGCTGCCGCTGAAGCAGGCGCTGACTTTCTTCCAGGGCTTGAAGCTGCAAGGCCACAAGCAGGCAATCGCGGAAAAGATCGTGCTGGAAATCGCCAGCCGCCTGACCTTCCTCAACAACGTCGGGCTGGATTATCTGTCGCTGGAACGCTCCGCCGAGACGCTGTCCGGCGGCGAGGCGCAGCGCATCCGCCTCGCGTCGCAGATCGGCTCCGGCCTGACCGGCGTGATGTATGTGCTCGACGAGCCTTCCATCGGCCTGCACCAGCGCGACAACGACCGCCTGCTGCAAACGCTGAAGAAGCTGCGCGACATGGGCAACAGCGTGATCGTGGTCGAGCACGACGAAGAGGCGATCCGCCATGCCGACTATGTGGTGGACATGGGGCCGGGCGCGGGCGAACACGGCGGGCTGGTCGTCGCGCAGGGCACGCCGGAGGAAATTTGCCAGAGCGAGCAGTCGCTCACCGGCGATTACCTGACCGGCCGCCGCAGCATCCCGATGCCGGAAAAATCTCTCAAGCCCGACCCGGAACGCATGCTGCACATCGTCGGCGCTTCCGGCAACAACCTGAAGGACATCACGCTGAA
>CAZMWC010000010.1:0-21550 GCA_964569805.1 uncultured Gallionella sp. | reverse complement strand
CGGTTCGCAAGGCCTTTAGTCCTGAGCGTAGCCGAAGGGTCACCACATCCTACAGTGTTTACTCATGCGGCCTGCTGATATCGCACACGATGCCCGCATCCACTTCCAGCATGAGCATCACCTCTTTCGCCGGCATCCGCAGCAACTCGCCGATGTCCGTGTAGTCATCCGGCAGCGCAGCATCGTCCCAGCCGTTGGCAGAATGGCGTGCCAGATTGACCGCCAGCACCACGTTACGCACACGCGACTGCTTCGTGCTGGAGTCGTTCATCAGAGTCAGCAGCAGTTGCGGCAATCCCCATTGAACTGCCAATTCTTTTTGCAGATCGATCAGCGCGAAACCCAACACTTGCTCCTGGACATCACGGCTGCGCAGCGCCTTGTCGTTCTGCTGCATGGCGCGGATTTGCAACATCTGGCCGGGAGCGAAACACCATATCAGAATCTCGGCGATATCATGCAGCAAGGCCGCAATGCGCACTTCTTCATAGCGCAGGTCGCGCAATTGCACCGCCCAGTCTTTGGCATATTCGGAGGCGCGATGCGAGCGGTGTATCACGCGTAACGTGTGCGGAAGCGCGGCGATATTCGCTCTCAGCGCTTCTTCTACCAGAGGGGCAGTTGGCACTTTGTTGAAAAGTGCTTCAATACCGAGCATCAGCAAGGCTTGCTCTATCTCGACGACTTCTGTGGTTTGGCTTTTGCGCTTGTGTTGCTGGAGATAACGCAACAGCTTGACGGTCATGATGGGATCGCGCGCGATGATTCCGGCGACCGAATGGGCGGTAAATCTTTTTTCATCGTCGCGCAGTGCATTCAAATCGCGCGCGGTCTGCTTCAGGACAGGCAAATCCGCATGTGTCAGTATCGCTACCCAGTGCTCTAGTCCCTTGACTTCCGACATACAGCCCCCCGCGTATTCGCCCGCCGATATACTAGCAATTTTTTGGATTGCACGGGTAATTTCAGTAGAGGAAGGGTACAAATAAAAGTGTTGGTAAACTGTCCGTTCGTGGTTAAGTAGTGACTTGGCACGGGGTTATCGTGCTTAGTCAATACTTAGTTGTTTCATCAGAGCTTGTCGAACCATGAACGGCTTAAAACAGCCCTTCGACAAGCTCAGGGCGAACGGTGGATATGATTTCGTCCAACACTTTTATTTGCACCCGTAGAGGAAGCGGTAACGCGTAGGATGTATTCCATGCGCATGGTACGCGAAGCACGCCCTACCCTTGCCCACTACGATGCATCGCCCGCTCACGGGCGTTTTATCAGCGAGGCGATCTAGCGCCGTTACGCGCCCAGCAATGCGATGATTTCTTTGATCTCGTGACGCAATGCGGCGACATTTACCGCAGCACTGGTTGTGACGGGTGTGGCAGTGCCGACATCCTGCTGATTCGAGCTTTCCAAGCGGTTGCGCGCACCGCTGATGGTGAAACCCTGTTCATATAGCAATTCACGGATGCGTCGAATCAACAGCACTTCATGGTGCTGATAGTAGCGGCGGTTGCCGCTGCGTTTGACCGGCTTGAGCTGGGTAAATTCCTGCTCCCAGTAGCGCAGCACGTGCGCCTTTACCCCGCATAACTCGCTGACTTCACCGATGGTGAAATAGCGTTTGGCGGGTATCGGCGGAAGTTCTGAATTAGGCTTGTGGTGTTCCATGATAGGATTTTTCCACCATGGTTTTCAGCTTCTGGCTGGGGTGGAACGTCACGACGCGGCGCGCGGTAATGGGGATTTCTTCGCCGGTCTTGGGGTTGCGCCCCGGACGTTGCGGCTTGTCGCGCAATTGAAAATTGCCGAAACCGGACAGCTTCACACTTTCACCATTCTCGAGTTGTGCGCGGATTTCTTCGAAGAACGCTTCCACCATATCTTTGGCTTCGCGTTTGTTAAGACCGACTTTGGTAAACAGCAAATCGGCCAATTCAGCTTTGGTTAGTGTCATCAACATTTCTCTCCCTTACATACGCAACTGCGCACCCTGTTCTTGCATCACACCCACCAGCAGCGCAATGCTTGGTTCAATTTCAAAGTCCGTGAGTGTCTTTTGAGTATCTTGCAACAACACACGGAATGCAAGGCTTTTTTTGCCTTGCTCCAATCCTTTGCCACGGTATACATCAAATAGCGCAATCTCCTGAACATAGGGCGCTGATATTTGCCGCATCGCATCCAGCAAAGTTTGCGCAACGACTGTCTCATCCACCAATACCGCCAGATCACGCCGCACTGACAGTGATTTGGGAATCTCGCTCATGCGCGGCACAACCACTCGCGTCAGCGCCCCGATTTCGACTTCAAACCACACTGCGGGCTGCGGCATATCGTATTGCTGCTGCCAGTGCGGATGCAGTTCGCCGACCCAACCAACCGCCTGTTCACCATAGTAAATTTGCGCCGAACGCCCCGGATGCAGCGCCGGGTGGGTTGCCGCAATGAAACGCAACGTTTGCGGCGCGAACAAGGCTTCAACATCCGCTTTTACATCATAGAAATCGACCGGTTTTGCGGTTACGCCCCATTGTTCCGGTTGTGCCGCACCATAGGCCAAGCCGGACAGCCGCTGTGTTTGCACGTAGCCATCGTTCTCTGTAGCGTGGAGCTCGCGTAGCGATTCGTTCGCCCCCTCTCCCAAGGATTGAAGGTTGCCTTTCACGTTTGTTCTTTCTCCCGCTTGCGGGAGAGAGTTAGAGAGAGGGGCTTTATGCTGGGGAGGGTTGGGGAGCGGGAAGCGGGCATCCACTTTGGCAAAACACGCACCGACCTCGAACAACCGCACACGCGCCTGCTTGCGGTTCAGATTGAAGCGCAACGCGCCAACCAACCCGACGATCAAACTGCTGCGCATCACCGCCAGATTGCTGGCAATGGGATTTTGCAGCGCGACCGGATTGGCATTGCCGCACAACTCGCGCTCGGCTTGTTCTTCCACAAACGCATAGCTGACGATTTCCTGATAATCGCGCGCCACCATGAGTTGTTGGGTGCACGCCAGCGGGCGTTGCAGTTCGCTATACGGCAACATAGTCAGCGCAGCCTGCGGTGCCAGCGCGGGGATATTGTCGTAGCCGTGCAGGCGCGCCAGCTCTTCGATCAGGTCCGCCTCGATGGACAGGTCAAAACGGAAGCTTGGCGGCGTGACGCGGTAATCGTCGTCGTTGGCGGAGAACTCGAATTGCAGGCGCGTAAACAATTCCGCGATTTGGGTATTACTCAATTCGATACCCAGCACCCGCGCCACGCGTGAGCGGCGCAGCATGATGGGTTCACGCCCCGGCAATTGGCCACGCGCTTCGCTGATTTCTCCGGCATTGCCGCCACAGATTGTCAGTAACAACTGCGTGGCGCGCTCCAGTGCCTGGCGGGTCGCGGCAAAATCCACACCGCGCTCGAAACGAAACGATGAATCCGTCGCCAAACCGAACTGGCGCGCCTTACCGGCAATCGCATCGGGGTGGAAGAATGCGCTTTCCAGAAACACATCCTGTGTGGCAGTTTCCACGCCGCTCCCCTGCCCGCCCATGATGCCCGCCATCGCCAGCACGCGCGCATCATCGGCGATGACCAATATTTTTTCATCCAATACCACTTGTTGCTCATTGAGCAGTGTCAACGCTTCGCCATCGCGCGCGCGCCGCACCGCGATGCCGCCGGACAGCTTGGCCACATCGAAGGCATGCATCGGCTGCCCCATTTCCAGCATCACGTAGTTGGTGATGTCCACCACCGCGTTAATGCCGCGCAAACCACTGCGTTCAAGGCGGCGCAGCATCCACGCCGGTGTAGCCGCAGCGGCATTCACGCCGCGCACCAGGCGGCCACAATACAGCGGGCAGGCCTGCGCATCGGCCACGCTCACCGGCAACTGTTCGGGGAATGAAACTTGTTGTGCCTGAATATCCAAGGGTTGGAGCGCGCTGCCGGTCAGTGCCGCAACTTCCCGCGCCACGCCGGACATACCGGAGCAATCGCTGCGGTTCGGGGTGAGCTTGAGCGTAAACAGTTTGTCGTCCAGTTCCAGATAGTCGCGCAACGACTGGCCCACAGGCGCATCGGTGGGCAACAGCCACAACCCTGTCTTGAGCTCAGTCGAAGGGCCCTGGCTTTCTTCCGCCAGACCCAGCTCTTTTGCGGAACACAACATGCCAAACGATTCGACACCGCGCACTTTGGCCTGTTTGATAATGAAGTCACCGGGCAAAACCGCGCCGATGCGCGCGCACGGCACTTTCACACCCGCCGCAACATTAGCTGCGCCGCATACAATAATTAGCGGCTGCGCTTCGCCGACATTCACCTGGCACAGGTTCAGACGATCCGCATCAGGGTGCTTGACCACTTCCAGCACCTCGGCAACCACCACGTTGCTGAACGCGGGCGCAACGGCTTCCAGCCCCTCAACTTCCAGCCCGGCCATCGTCAACACATGCGCCAGCTCATCGCTGGAAAGCGCCGGATTGACCCAGGTCCTTAACCAATTTTCAGAAAATTTCATCGCTATAGGTTCAATTGAATTGCTTGAGGAAGCGCAAATCGCTCTCATAGAACTGGCGCAGGTCGTTCACACCGTAGCGCAACATCGCCAGTCGTTCCACGCCCAAACCGAACGCGAAACCAAGATATTTTTCGCTGTCGATGTTGACGTGCTTCAGCACGTTGGGATGCACCATGCCGCAACCACCGATTTCCAGCCAGCCACCCTTCCAGCTCATGTCCATTTCAGCGGAGGGCTCGGTGAACGGAAAAAATGAGGGTCGAAAACGCACCTGCAGATCATCCTGCTCGAAAAAGCGCTGTAAAAAATCCTGTACCACGCCTTTGAGATTAGCAAAACTGATCTCTTCATCGACCCACAAACCTTCCACCTGGTGAAACATCGGCGAATGAGTGGCATCGGAATCGACACGATAAACACGACCCGGAGAGATGATTTTCAGCGGCGGCTGATGCGCCTCCATATAGCGCACCTGCACCGGCGAGGTGTGGGTCCGCAACACGTGCTGCGGATCGATGTAGAAGGTGTCGTGCATGGCGCGCGCCGGATGGTTCTCAGGAATGTTTAGCGCAGTGAAGTTGTAGAAGTCGCGCTCAATCTCGGGGCCGGATGTGATGGCAAAACCAAGCGAGTGAAACAACTGCTCGATGCGCTCCAGCGTACGCGTTACCGGGTGCAGCCCACCTGGGGTCAAACCGCGCCCGGGCAAGGTAACATCCAGTGCCTCCGCTGCCAGTTTCTGCGCCAGTTTGTTTTGCTGCAGCGCATCGCGCCGCTGCTGCAAGGCAGCTTCGATACTCTGCTTGATTTGATTGATGCGCGCGCCTGCTGCAGGGCGCTCTTCGGCAGACAGCTTGCCCAAGCCTTTGAGCAAGGCGGTAAGGCTGCCCTCTTTGCCCAAATATCTTGCCTTGACCTGCTCCAGTTCAGCGTCGTCGCTGATGGCGGCGAACTGCTGCAGAGCCTGATCGAGAATTTGTTGGAGCTCTTCCATTTTTTTCTCCCCTCCCCTGACAAGGGGAGGCTGGGAGGGGTTTAGAAACAAAAAAGGAGGCGAAAAGCCTCCTTTTTTAGTTGTACAGTTTAACCAATAAACCGCGAGGCTTGGTTTAAACGCCGAGGCTGGCTTTAGCTTGCACAACGAATTGCGCAAACGCCGCCTTGTCGAACACGGCAATGTCGGACAATACCTTGCGGTCGATTTGAATCTCGGCCTTCTTCAGCCCGTTCATGAATACGCTGTAGCTCATGCCCTGTTCACGCGCCGCCGCATTGATACGCGCGATCCACAAGGTACGGAACTGGCGCTTCTTCTGGCGACGGTCACGGTATGAATACTGACCCGCTTTCATCACCGCCTGTTTGGCGATACGGTAGACGTTCTTGCGGCGACCGCGATAACCCTTGGCTTGCGCCAACACCCTCTTATGGCTGGCGCGTGCTGTTACTCCACGTTTTACTCTTGGCATGATCTGCTCCTTATGCGTAAGGCATCATGGCGCGAACCGATGCTGTATTGGTTGCGTGGACTTCCGTCGTGCCGCGCAATTGACGTTTGTTCTTGGTGGTTTTCTTGGTCAGGATATGACGTTTGAACGCTTGAGAGCGCTTGACGCTCCCGCCGGCGCGGATCTTAAAGCGCTTGGCTGCTCCGCTTTTGGTTTTCATCTTAGGCATGACTGCTCCTTAAGTTATGGTGGTAGGTGCTTTCCGATGGAAAAACTTGTTAACCCATACACCACTTTTTATCGGGGACTCTTTGCTGCTTTATCGCCTCAACCGTCCCCTGCTGCCGAAGCGACTCAATTTTATTTTCCGGTACACGGGCGATTCGTGAATCGCCCCTACTTCTTGCCGGCCTTGGGCGACAACACCATCACCATCTGGCGGCCTTCCATCTTGGGAAACTGCTCAACCACACTATGCTCTACCAAGTCATCCCTGACGCGCTGAATCAAACGCATGCCGATTTCCTGATGGGCCATTTCACGGCCGCGAAAACGCAGCGTGATCTTGGTTTTATTGCCGTCCTCCAGAAACTTGGTCAGGTTGCGCAACTTGATGTTGTAGTCGCCCTCGTCTGTTCCCGGACGAAACTTGATCTCTTTGATCTGAACCTGCTTTTGTTTGAGCTTGGCTTCGTGCTGTTTTTTGCTTTCGGCATATTTGAATTTGCCGATATCCATGATGCGGCACACCGGCGGTTCCGCCAACGGCGAAATTTCCACCAGATCCAGCTCTGCTTCACCTGCCAAACGTAACGCTTCAGCGATGGCCACAATCCCGAGGGGCTCTTTTTCTACACCAATGAGGCGCACCTGCGGTGCGGTAATCATCTCATTGATGCGCTGCGATTTATCTTGTGCTATTGCAATATCTCCACTTGGACAATATCAAGCCGTGCTACCCGTTATCGATTTCTGCTTGCAAACGCTGAAGCAATGCTTCCAGCGTCATCTGCCCGAGATCTTCACCACTACGGGTACGCACGGCCACCAAACCTCCAGCCACTTCCTTGTCGCCGATAATCAGCTGATAAGGCAATTTCTGCAGGCTATGTTCGCGGATTTTATAGGTAATCTTCTCATTACGCAAATCCAGTTGCATGCGCAGCCCGGCATCGCGCAATGCCTGTGCCACTTGCAGCACATATTCCTCCTGCGCCTGCGAGATATTCATCAGCACTACCTGGATCGGTGCCAGCCACAACGGGAACGCGCCGGCATGGTGTTCGATCAGAATACCGATAAAGCGCTCCATCGAACCGAGGATGGCGCGATGCAGCATTACCGGTGGCTTGCGGGTATTGTCCTCATCCACAAATTCCGCGCCGAGGCGCACCGGCAGGTTGAAATCCAGCTGGATCGTGCCGCATTGCCACAGGCGGCCAAGACTGTCCTTCAGCGTGAATTCCACCTTGGGGCCGTAGAACGCGCCCTCGCCCGGCTGAATTTCGTAAGCCAATCCGTTCTGCTGCAACGCCGATGCCAGCCCCGCCTCGGCCTTGTCCCAAGTCTCGTCCGAACCAACACGTTTGTCGGGGCGGGTGGAAAGCTTGACCAGCACCTCGTTGAAACTGAAGTCGCGATAGACCTCGTTCAGCATCACGATGAAACGCGACACCTCGGGCTGCACCTGTTCTTCGGTGCAAAAGATATGCGCATCGTCCTGGGTAAAACCGCGCACCCGCATCAGACCATGCAGCGAACCGGAGGTCTCGTTGCGGTGGCAGGAACCGAATTCCGCCAGGCGCAACGGCAGGTCGCGGTAGCTGTGCAAACCGTGGTTATAAATCTGCACATGTCCGGGGCAATTCATCGGCTTCACCGCGTAATCGCGGCTCTCCGAACAGGTGGTAAACATGTTGTCGTGATAGTTTTCCCAGTGTCCCGACTTCTCCCACAGAGTACGATCCATGATGGTCGGGGTGCGCACTTCCTGATAATTGTGCTCACGGAACTTGCGGCGCATGTACTGCTCGACTTCCTGCCACAAGGTCCAGCCCTTGGGATGCCAGAACACCATGCCCGGCGATTCGTCCTGCATGTGAAACAGGTCCAGATGCTTGCCCAACTTGCGGTGATCGCGTTTCTCGGCTTCTTCGAGCTGGTGCAGATAGGCATCCAGCTCTTCCTTCTTCGCCCAAGCTGTGCCGTAGATGCGCTGCAACATCTCGTTCTTCGAATCGCCGCGCCAGTACGCGCCCGCCAATTTCATCAGCTTGAACGCTTTCAACTTGCCGGTTGAAGGCACGTGCGGACCGCGGCACAGATCGGTGAAACTGCCCTCGGTGTAAAGCGACACATCCTGATCCGCCGGGATAGACTCAATGATTTCAGCCTTGTACTGCTCGCCAATGCCTTTGAAATAGCTTACCGCTTCATCGCGCGGTAACACCTTGCGCGTCACCGGAATATCCTGCTTGGCGAGTTCCGCCATACGCTTCTCGATGGCCGCCAAATCTTCGGGCGTGAACGGGCGCTTGTAGGAAAAATCGTAAAAGAAGCCGTTCTCGATCACCGGCCCGATCGTCACCTGCGCATCGGGGAATAACTCCTTCACCGCATGTGCCAGCAAGTGCGCCGTGGAATGACGGATGATATCCACGCCGTCCGCATCCTTGTCGGTAATGATAGCCAGCGCGACATCCTGCGCGATCAGATGCCCGGTATCTACCAGCTTGCCGTCCACCTTGCCCGCGAGCGCGGCACGCGCCAATCCAGCGCCAATACTCAACGCGACATCGGCGACAGTGACCGATTGCGCGAAACTGCGCTGCGATCCATCCGGCAAAGTAACAACTGGCATATTTTTTCTCTTCTCGCCAGGTTAGTTGAACGGGTGGCGCAGCACGATGGTTTCATCACGCTCCGGCCCGGTTGACACCATATCCACCGGCACACCGCAAACATTGGCGATATGCTCCAGATAATTGCGCGCGGCCTGGGGCAAATCTTCATAGCGTTTCACACCGACCGTGCTATCGCTCCAACCCGGCATGTCTTCATACACCGCTTCGCAATCCGCCAAAGCATCGGCACCTGCCGGCAGAATATCGCTATCCACACCGTTGATGCGATAGCCGACACCGAGGCGCACGGTCTCCATGCCATCCATCACATCCAGCTTGGTGATGCACAGGCCGGATACGCCGTTGATCTGGATGGAACGCTTGAGTGCGGCCGCGTCGAACCAGCCGCAGCGGCGCGCCCGCCCGGTGGTTGCGCCGAACTCATGTCCACGCTTGGCCAAGCCTGCACCAATCGGATCACACTTATCTACCGCGTCATACAATTCGGTTGGGAATGGCCCCGAGCCAACGCGTGTGGTGTAAGCCTTGGTAATGCCAAGCACATAGTTGAGCATCTGTGGACCAACCCCGGCACCGGCACATGCCGCGCCAGAGATGCAGTTGCTGGAAGTAACAAACGGATAAGTGCCATGATCGATGTCGAGCAGCGCTCCCTGCGCGCCTTCAAACAACAAATTTTTGCCAGACTGGTTGGCTTCATACAGCGCGCGCGGCACATCCATCACCAGCGGCTTGATGCGTTCGGCCAGCGCCAGCGTTTCGTCCAGGGTTTTTTGAAAATCCACTGTCCCGGCCTGAAAATAATTTTTCAGCACGAAGTTGTGATAATCCAGCACCTCGCCCAGCTTGGCGGCAAAACGTTCACGATAAAAAATATCCTGCAAGCGAATCGCACGGCGCGCCACCTTGTCCTCATAGGCGGGGCCTATGCCGCGTCCGGTGGTGCCAATTTTGCCGCTGCCCTTGGCCGCTTCACGTGCCTGATCCAATGCTGCGTGGTAAGGCAGAATCAATGGGCAGGCTTCAGAAATTTTCAGGCGGCCATAGACATCTATTCCCGCCTCCTGCAGCTCATCCATTTCCTTGAGCAATGCCTGTGGCGACAGCACCACGCCATTGCCGATATAGCACATCACCTCATCGCGCAAAATCCCGGACGGGATCAGGTGCAATACTGTCTTCTTGCCGTTGATTACTAACGTATGGCCGGCATTGTGGCCACCCTGAAAGCGCACTACGCCATGTGCATGATCGGTCAGCCAATCGACGATCTTACCCTTGCCCTCATCACCCCACTGGGTTCCGATTACCACTACATTTTTAGCCATTACAAAGCTTCCATATTTCTAACTATCAAAGGGCGGTGATTTGCCAAATCCCGTTGCGCAAAACCAGTTCGCGATCGCATTGCAATTCCCTGCGCAATGCCGCATCGCCAAGCAAATCCACTACCACCACCTCACCAGCCGCGCGCAATTGCGCAATCTCGTGGTGCAAAACCACATCATCCAGATACGGTGCACATATCCCCAATCTGGCAGTTTGTGACGGCAATAAATGGTACAACTGGCGCAGATCCATGCTGAACCCGGTCGCGGCACGGGCGCGGCCAAAGCATTTTCCGAGGTCATCGTAGCGCCCGCCCAGAGCGATCGCATCGTGGATGCCGGAATGGTAAGCGGCGAATACCATGCCGCTGTGATAATGGTAACCGCGCAGATCGGCGAGATCCATGCCAATACTGGATACCAGCGGTTGCAATTTTCTGGAGATACTATTCAAGTCATCCAGCGCGGCAGTAATCCCCGGGTATTCCGGGAGTTCTATACGTGCCCGCGCCAGCACCTCGGCACAGTTGCCATAAAGTGTCGGCAACGCCCGCAGTGCATTGCGCAAAATCGCTTCCAGCGGTTGCGTCAAATCCTGCAAGGCCGGACTGTCTTTACCCTGCAATGCTATAAACAAATCGTTTTCCAGTTTCTTTTCGAACCCGGCGTGATTGGACAGCGCACGAAATATGCCAACATGACCGAGATCAAGATGTACATCTTCGATCCCCATCAACGACAGTGCTTGCAGCATCAATTGCTGGATTTCCAAATCACTTTCCAGACCGCTGTGCCCATACAGCTCGGCACCAATCTGCAACAACTCACGGGTGCGCGTCAGGCCAACCGGCTGGGTATGCAACACACTACCTGCATAGCACAGTCGCGCCACACCTTGACGATTGAGCAGATGCGCATCGATACGCGCCACCTGCGGTGTGATGTCCGCACGCAATGCGAGCGTACGTCCGCCGAGCTGATCCACCAATTTAAAGGTGCGCAGATCGACATCGCGGTTATCGTCGATCAGCAGTGATTCGGTATATTCCAGCAACGGCGGTGCCACCAACTGATAGCCCGACTTGCGCAACAGATCGAGTAGCTGCGCGCGCATCTGCTCGACACGCCATGCCTCATCGGGCAACATGTCTTGGATGTATTCGGGAAGTAACCAGTTTTGCATCACAACATCTCTATAAATTTATTATGCGGGCAAATCGCGGTGTCGCGTGCTCGCTCATTTCTCGCCTATCAACCTGATATGTGGCTTCAGCACAACCTAAAGGTTAGCTTACGCCGCAACAAGCCGCTTTGCGGCGTGTTGTCTCGTCATTCGCTGCGCGGCTCCTTGCGCTTCATCCCGCAAAATAAATTTTGCGAGCCGTCGCTATATTCTTTTATTTGACCCAGTACAGCAGCAGCAATCCTGCGAGCATCGCGGTAATGCCGACGAAGCGCAATTGGCCATCCGACAGCGTCACTAGTTTACGAAAGGTTTCACGCCACAATTCTGGAAACAGGAACGGTATCATTCCCTCGATAATCAGCATCATTGCCAAGCCGATCAGCCAGTAGTGCAGCACTTAAAAGGGAACCTCTAAAAATTCACTTTTGCGGGCGAATCGCGATGTCGCTTGCTCCTTCGCTTCTCGCCTATCCATTTGATATGTCTCGTCGCTCACTGCGCGGCTCCTTGCGCTTCATCCCGCAAAAGTGAATTTTTAGAGGTTCCCTAAAGCCTATTTTCCGACCCTGCCGGGGCTTTTCAGGTGCTTGAAGAAGTCCGAACTCGGATCAAGCACCATCACGTCGCTCTTGCTCTTGAAACTCTGCTTGTAGGCTTCCAGGCTGCGGTAGAACGAGTAGAACTCCGCGTTGCGGCCAAATGCGGCGGCATACAATGCAGCGGCTTTGGCATCGCCGTCACCCTTGGTCTTTTGCGCTTCCCGGTAGGCCTCGGCCAAGATCACCTCGCGCTGCTTGTCGGCATCGGCTCTGACCTTTTCGCCTTCGGCTGCGCCGGAAGCGCGCAGTTCATTGGCAACGCGTTTGCGCTCCGCATCCATCCGGCGATATACCGAATCGCTGATTTCCAGCGGAAAGTCCACGCGTTTGAGGCGCACGTCCAGCACCTGTACGCCGATTTTGCGCGCGTCGGTATCGGTCTTTTCGCGCAGCACGGTCATGATCTGCTCGCGCTCACCCGACACCACATCATGGATGGTGCGCTTGCCAAACTCCTCGCGCATGCTGGAATTGACCGTCTGCATCAGACGCGTGTTGGCGCGTATCTCATCGCCGCCGACGCTGATGTAATACTGCTTTACATCGACAATGCGCCACTTGACGAATGAATCCACCATCACGTTTTTCTTTTCTGCGGTGATGAAACGCTCCGGCTCACCGGTATCCAGCGTCAAAATGCGCGAATCGAAATAGCGCACGTTCTGCAGAAGCGGCACCTTGAAATGCAGCCCCGGCTCGGTCACTACACCGACCACTTCGCCCAGTTGGAACACGATCGCCCTCTGGCGTTGATCCACCACGAACATGCTCATGCTCAGCAGCACCAGCAAGGCGACCGCGCCCATCAGTATGTTGCCTATTCTGGAATTCATCGTGCTCCCCTATCGCGGTTCAACAGTGAATCTCTTGCGCGTTGAGCAGCAGTATTGTCGCTTCTCTGCGATGACGGCGGCGTTGCCACCATTGGCTGCGCTTCAACCGGAGCACCTCCTGTACGGCTGGTCTCGATCAATTTGTCCAGCGGCAGGTACAGCAGGCTGTTGCCGTTCTTCTGATCGACGAGCACCTTGCTGACATTACCCATCACCTGCTGCATCATGTCGAGATACATGCGTTCGCGCGTAACAGCAGGCGCTTTTTCATACTCGACGAGAATTTGCTTGAAGCGGCTGGCATCGCCCTCGGCATTGGCGATCACGCTTTGCCTGTAGCCTTCCGATTCCTGGATCAGGCGCGCCGCCGTACCGCTGGCGCGGGGTATCACGTCATTCGCGTAAGCCTGGCCTTCGTTCTTTTGCCGCTCGCGGTCCTGCCCGGCTTTCACCGCATCGTCGAAGGCGGCCTGCACCTGTTCCGGCGGCTGCGCGTTCTGCATGGTCAGCTTGCTGATCAGAATGCCCGACTTGTAACGGTCCAGTATCTCCTGCATCAGTTTGGTCGCGGAGGCTGCCACCTGCTCGCGGCCTTCATACAGCACGAAGTCCATCTTGCTCTTGCCGACCACTTCGCGGATCGCGGTCTCCGCCGCCTGGCGCACGTTCTCGTCCGGCATGCGGTTGTTGAACAGGTAATCTGACGGGTCTTTCAGGAAGTACTGCACCGCAAACTGGATATCGACGATGTTCTCGTCGTCGGTCAGCATCAGCGACTCTTTCAGCATCTTGTTCTTGACGTTGTCGCGATAACCGACTTCCACGGTACGAACCTGGCTCAAGTTGACCACTTCCACGGTCTCGACCGGGAACGGCAGATGCCAGCGTGGGCCGGACTCGGTCGTTTCGACCATCTTGCCGAAACGCAGCACCACGCCGCGCTGGCTGGCATCCACGATGTAAAACCCGCTGCCGATCCAGATCAATGCGACAATTCCGACAATCAGGCCCAAGCCGCCGCCAAATGACTGCTTTGAAAAGCCGCCGCCGGTATTTCCGGAGCCGTCACCCGCACCGCCCTTGCCCGCGCCACGGTTGCCGCCCATTATCGCCGCGACCTTTTCGTTGAGCTTGCGCAGCAACTCTTCAAGATCGGGCGGGCCACCGTTATTTTTATTGCCCCATTGCGGGTCATTCAATCCCATAGTTCCACCTGGTTAGTTGTTGAGGGGGTGCCATTCCTGCACAGGCGCTTCAGCCGGTTGAGCATCGCGCACTTCCACCAGCGCGGCACGCAACTCATCCAGACCAGCACCGGTTTTGGCACTCAAACGAACGGCGACGATTCTACCACACTCGTCGCGTTCGACACTTGGCGGCAACCCCTGTAAATCGATCTTATTGAACACCAGCATCTGCGGGATGCGATCTGCGCCGATCTCGGCCAGCACCTTGTTCACCTCGTCAATCTGCGCATCACAATTGACATTGTTCGCATCCACCACATGCAACAGCAAATCTGCTTGCACCGTCTCCTCCAGGGTGCTGCGAAACGCCGCGACCAGAGAATGTGGCAGATGGCGGATAAAACCGACTGTATCGGACAGCACGATCTCACCCTTTCCTTCGGCGAACATGCGGCGCGAAGTCGTATCCAGCGTGGCAAACAATTGGTCTGCCACATAAACGCTGGAACGAGTCAGCTTGTTGAACAGCGTAGATTTTCCTGCATTGGTATAGCCAACAATGGACACCGACAGCACATCGGCGCGGTTCCTGGAACGGCGTTGCACCGCACGTTGGTGCTTGAGTTTTTCCAGGCGTTCCTTTAACAAATGAACGCGCCTGTCCAGCTTGCGCCGATCCAACTCCAGTTTGGTTTCGCCGGGGCCGCGCGCACCGACCGCGAATTTTTGTTGCCCCATGTCGACACCCTGACCGACCAAGCGCGTGGCGAGATACTTGAGTTGCGCCAACTCCACCTGAACTTTACCCTCATGGCTTTGCGCACGTTGGGCAAAAATATCCAGTATCAACATGGTTCTGTCGATTACACGGGCATTCAACTTGGTGGTGAGGTTGCGCATCTGCGCGGGGGAAAGGTCATGATTGAAAATGACCAACGGGACTTCCAGTTGCTCCACGATAGCGGCGATTTCCTGAATCTTGCCGCTGCCTGCGAACAATGCCGCATCGGGGTGCTGCCGCTTGCCCTCGACAATGGCGGCAATGCGCACACCGGCGGTTTCCGCCAGTAAACGCAATTCCTCCAGACTCTCCGCGTAATCAGGCTCGCCAAAATCAAGACTGACCAGAATCGCACTCTCGATCTCCGCCTGTTGCTGCCGCATTATTCGGCAGCGTCGTCGTAGGAAATATTGACCGCGCGCGCCGGAACGATAGTGGAAATAGCGTGTTTATAGACCATCTGCGTGACGGTATTTTTCAGTAGCACCACATACTGATCGAATGATTCGACCTGGCCTTGCAGCTTGATACCATTCACCAAATAAATCGCGACCTGCACATGCTCCTTGCGTAGCGCGTTGAGAAACGGGTCTTGCAGTTGCTGTCCTTTTGCACTCATGTTATTGCTCTTGTTGGTTAGGAACGGAGCAGCACTTTACTGGATTCTGGCGCAACTGTGAATGTATTTACCACGAAAACCCGCACGACTTAACCGAGTGCGAGCCCCAATAAAACTGAATACCTCATTAAATTGGAGCTATCCAGAGCGCTGTGGCAGCGATAACGGTTAGCGTGGTGGCAATTTTTACAGTTGCTTTAGCAATTTCTAGCGTGGTCTTCATTTGAGTAATCTCCGTATTTGAACAAGTTGAAAAAAGAAAAGCACTTGTGACGCGTTAATACCAGCCAGAACCGTGCCAGTTTTGTAACTTGCTGTTTATTATCTGTATATTACATATACACCGCAATTATATGTTGCGTTAATTTAAAATGAACGTTAACATGAACGCTCATAATTAACTAGGTGAACGTTCATGATCGCAATTGAATCGCTGAATATTTTTCTGGACAGTTTGGAAGAGGGTGTTGTTTTTCTGGACAAGAACAGACGGGTAGTGGCCATCAATAAGGCTGCCCAACAAATGATCGGGGGAAGCCGCGAAGCTATTCTGAATGAGCTTTGCCCCAACATTTTCAGTGGCACTGATTGCGCGCGCGCATGCGAAAACAGATCGTGTTGCAATCTGGTGCCCAAGAAGGGCAAGGACAGAGTGGTTGAGGACGTTGCGCTCAAACAAGCTGAGGGGCCGCCGCTATTCGTCCGAAAATGGGCCACGATATTGCCTGCGGTTGCCGGGTCGCAGGCGTACTACGCAATTATACTGCGCAACGTATCACACGAAATTCAATTGGAGCAAGGGATCAAGGAGCGCTTGCAGCTGGGCAGTTTGGTCGGCCACAGCCCGGTAATGCAAGAGCTGTATGACAAAATCCTCCGCCTTGCCGCAAGCGATGCCACTGTGCTGGTTACCGGAGAAAGCGGGACGGGGAAGGAATTGGTGGCCAGGGCGCTGCACGACAATTCAAAGCGCGCGGGCGGCCCCTATGTTCCATTGCATTGCGCGGCACTACCCGAACATCTGCTCGAATCCGAGCTGTTTGGGCATGCTCGCGGAGCATTTACCGGTGCCGCAACCGAACGCCCCGGCCGATTCGAGGCCGCAAACGGGGGGACGCTGCTGCTTGATGAAATCGGAGAAATTTCACCCGGCATCCAGGTCAAACTGCTGCGCGTGCTTCAGGAACGCGAGGTGGTGCGCTTGGGGGAAAACCATGCCAGAAAAGTTGATGTGCGCGTGATCGCCGCGACCCACCGGGATATTGTTGCCATGGTAAAGCGCGGAGAATTTCGCGAGGATTTATATTACCGATTGTGCATCTTACCGCTGCATGTCCCACCCCTGCGTGAGCGTAAGGAGGATATAGCGCTGCTCGCGAGCAGATTGTTGAAGAATCTGTGCGAACGCTATCAGCGCGAAGATGTCCAGCTTGACCACAATACCCTGCTGACATTGGAAGCATATGATTGGCCGGGCAATATCAGGCAGTTGTCGAATGCGCTTGAATATGCGCTGGTGCACGCCGACAAGCAAGTAATACTCCCCCATCATCTGCCAACCGAGGTGCGCGGTACATTTCCATCAGCCCAGCCAACCATCGTCAGTTCTCCGCAACAGCTTGTTGCGAAATCTCTCTCTTACCACAGCCCAATTTCGCCGGAAAATGAACTGGCAACAATTAACCGTGCGGTATCTGAAGCGGGTGGAAACAAGGCTGAAGCGGCGCGCCGGTTGGGTATGTCACGCACCACTCTGTGGAAGCGGCTCAAAAGTCTTGATGCCGGCCTGTGATAATTATCGAGTCAAATCAAATGTGGGTAAACATTAGCCGGCAATGCCCACTTCCAACATCAACGCGAATAATAACAAGCTGAGCTGTACCAGCGATGCGTAAAAATTCGACATTGCCGCTTGTGCCGTAGGATTGCGTAGCAACTGCACGCTTTTAATTAAAAAATAAAGCCCACCGGATAAGGCACCAACAAAATAGATCCAGCCCATCCCGTAATACATCGGCATAAGGGAAACAGCCACCAGCAGTATGGTGTGCCCCAAAATTATGCGCGCTGCTTTTTGGTTGCCTTTCACCACGGGCAACATGGGAACGCCCGCTGCCGCATATTGATCCTTAATGGCAATCGCCAGACTCCAGAAATGCGGCGGGGTCCACAGGAACAACACCAATGCGAGCAACCCGGGAAGCGGGCCAAACGATGGGTTGACTGCCGCCGCACCGGCGAGCACCGCGAAACTTCCAGCCAATCCGCCAAATACAATATTCAACCAAGTACGCCGCTTGAGCCATACCGTGTAAACAATGGCGTAGGTGAATGCGCCGAGAAAAATATTCAATGCCGTCATGGCATTAAATGCCAGGGCAGCCGATACCACAGCAACCAGAAGCAGCGCTCCAATAATCACCAGCCATTTGCGGCTATGCTCAAAAAAGCCACTCACAAAGGGGCGATTTTTTGTGCGCGCCATTTTCGCGTCAATATCACGTTCGCAATACTGGTTGAATGCACCGGCCGCCGCAGATGCCATCATGACGGACAGCGACAGAATCAAAATTTTCCAGACTGACATTGGTTGCCCGGGAGTAATCGCCACACCACCCAGCGCAGCCAACGTAATCACCATACCTATGCGCAACTTGAAAACATTAATATATTGTCTGAACATTTTGTATCCGTATTTTCCACTTCCTCGCATTAGTGCGGGGACATGGTCTGGTTAATATTTTGGTTTTTACTTCTGAATACTTCTAACCTAAACCGCGCCAACTTATTGAGCAACTGCCCATCATGGATAGTTTTTGCATTTAGCTGGTTTAGGTTAGAAGCCTCTCCGATTTGATCGGCTTCTATGCTGCGGAAATCCGGGAGGGATATCGTGATACCCCTCCCTTTTTTCTTGCTACTTTAAGACAGCGACCACACTGTGGACAGATACTTGAAGTTGATGAAGTAATACAGCACGATGGTTGCAAACAGAATCATGGCAAGCACAAAGGTGCCCGGCGCTTCAAAGCCACCAGAACCAACATGTTTCTTACCTGTTCTTTCAGCCACAACATCGGCATCTTCAACTTTCGGCCATGGTTTGGCATCTTCGGCGATACGTTCACCGGTAAAGATAGAAGCCAGCACAACCAGAATAAACATCGTCGCGCCAACCGCCATGATGATGCCGCCAATTTCACCGATGGACATCAAGCCCTTGGCAATTTCTGGATATTCATAAGCCAAAGGTTGACCGGCAAAGGTAATGTCAGCATGACGACGCTGTACGCCCAAAGTGCCTGCGCCCATCAGTGCGATAGCAAATACAGCACCGCCGCCAGCAAAGACGTATGGTTGCAACTTCGCCATCCCTCCCAGAGCCAGCTTGCGCTGGAATACCACCGGGATCAGATAGTAAGTTACTGCCATGAATGCCATGGTGGTGCCGGACACGACTGTGCCGTGGAAATGGCCCGGCAAATACATGGTGTTGTGAATGATCATGTTGATTTGCTCAACGCTCATCACCACGCCCGTTACGCCACCGATAAAACCAAAGCCGATCAGCGACAGGAACATGCCGGAGAAAACCGGGTTACCCCAAGGTGCCTTGCGGAGCCAGGTAAACATGCCGGTATCAAGGCCCTTCTTGCGCTGCGCAACTTCGATAGAGCCAGGAACAGTCAAACCGTGGATCATACTTGCCAACACCGCCAGATAAAGCATGTAGCTGGTATTGAATATCTTCCAGGCAGAGCTCAATCCCGGGTCAGACAACAGATGGTGCACCGAACCCAGTTGCAGGAACAGGATGTACAGCAAGAACGCGCCGCGGCTCACCTTTTCGGACATCGGCTTGGCACCGAATACCAATGAGGCGATCAGATACCAGATGGAAATGTGTGTGACCACGTTGATCTGCTGCGAAGAGTGACCAAACGCCCACCAGATAACCCGGTACATCATCGGGTCGATATGATTAATCAACCCCAACGACCAGAGGAAGGTAGGGATCAGAATCAACGCACCGGAAGCTATGGTGAAAATAGCGATAATAGCTGCTACCACGCCGCCAAACACCACCAGCGGAAGCGATCCTTCACCATAAGTCTTCTCTTCCTTGGCAATCACCAGCGTGCCGAGAAACACGAAACAGCCAATCAACGCGCCTACCGCAAACAGGATCAACCCCAGATAGAAATGCGGCGCAGCTTGAAGCGGCACATAGGAAGTCATCATCACGCTGGAATTGCCCTGCAGTATCGCTACGGCAGTGGTGGCAGCGCCAACGATCATCAGCCAGAACTGTGTCCATGCCAAACGGGGTGTCGCCAGCCGGCTACCGAGCAAATGTGCGCCCAGGAAATACAGCACGGCCATTTCGAAAAAGATGATCCAAACCATCAGTGCCACGATACCGTGAGCCGTCAGGAACATATAGAACATTTCCGGCTTGAGCAATTGCACTCCGGGCATACGGGTAAGCGCTACCCCGATACCAAAAAGTCCGCCTACCAGCAAAAATACCACTGCCGCAAACGCATTCCACTGAACCAGTTTATTGGCCGTCCTATTAATCTTGAGGCCGGATACCGGGTCGACGCGAAATTCAGACATTGTTGTCGTCGCCATTATTTCTTACTCCTTTACGTAAATTCTGCCCAACATCGTATGATGCCCGATGGCATCAACACCGCCACAGTATTCACCGCATGCGATGCTGAAAACACCGGATTTATTGGGGGTTATATTGATAACCTGTTCATAGTTTGGGTAGGCCTGAAAGTTGATATTTTCCGGCTGCAGCGAAAATCCATGGCCCACATCCAGTGAAGACAGGTGCAAACGATATGTTTGTCCTTTTTTCAACTCAAGGATAGGACGCCATTGCCACTGCATACCAGCCAAGTAAACATCGCTGCCGGGTGGTGGTGACACCACCTCTTCGCCAGTTGCCTCATCTGTGCGAATGGTGTATTTCGCAAGCTGGTCATCCAACTTCTTGGAATAGGCTTCTATGGTAGTTTTGTAGGCCTCGTTGTTCATGTTCTGGTTGCCGATCCAGTGCCAACTGATCATCCAGCCAAACATGAACAAACACCATGCAAATGAAATCACGATCCAGAGCAACTCTGTCCGTTCGACCGGCTCATTCCACCAATCGGGATTGGTTGGGGGAGTATATGAAGTTCCCATAGTTTTATTTCTCCTTTGTTAATTAAGCAAGCGTGGCGCTCTTACTTTGCCATTGGTATGGTGATTACTTCCATAATGCCCCACATGGTGTAGAACACTGTAGGTACTGTAATACCCAAGAATAACAACAGCATGTTGTCGTCCAATATCATTTGCATGACATGCCGTTTTCCGCTGCTTTTAGTTGGCTCTGACATATTTACTCCTCCCTTAACGTTTAGTGGCTTTACCACTGAAGATTTACACAAAACAACTCAAAAATAAAATACTTCCTGTTTCCAAACCTGCAAAACCGACTTTACCGCCATCCCAAACAAACCTTTAATGACTGAGCAACTTAACCAGCATAATGATGAAATAGGCCGTCACGGTGACCGCCAACACCACTGTCAGCAACAAAAATTTGTTGCGCAACATACGCTGCATAAAAAAAACCGGTGCAGTCCCACCCTTGGATGATTCCATCAGAACCTCTCTGTTGTATTATTTTGTGCGCCAGACACACACGTGCGTCAATCTGACACATCTTTGAATTTTGTCTTAACTGACAATAGGTGTCAAGTATTAAGCTCTCAATGACGATTGACAATGCACGAACCCGTATATCGCGTAATTTTGAGGTGCCACTGTCCGCAAACTCACTAACCTGCTGTGTTGAAGCAGAAAAAACCGCAGCTCACCCTCCAATCATTCCGGATTACGTAAAAACCAGTCCAGTGCGCGGTTTGCATTCTGTGGATTGCGATGAAAAGCACCATGCCCTTCATTGCTATCTTCGATCGCAACCTCGACCTCGGCACCCAGTTTCTTCAGCCATTCACCAGTACGCCGCATGCCCGGGCAACCATCCCGCTCCGGATTGGTATCGCGCTCTCCGCAGGAGGTGATCCAGCGTGAGCCTTTGTAAGGCATGTCGCCAAATTTGCCGATGTCAACTGCCCGAGTCGGCGGGTAATCCAGCGATGCCCTGCCTGAATTCGCAACGAACAGGCTGAAATAACG
>CAZMWC010000009.1:20637-21956 GCA_964569805.1 uncultured Gallionella sp. | reverse complement strand
CTGTAATACCATGATGTTTATTTATAAATTTTTTAACTGCGTTTTTTAGGTTAAATCCACACATGGAAACCACACTGACTCAATGTAAGCGCATCGTCGTCAAAGTAGGCAGCAGCCTGGTGACGAATCAGGGCGCGGGGCTTGACCTTGATGCGCTCGGTAATTGGGCGCGCCAGATCGCTGCGCTCAATGCCAGTGGGCATGAAGTCGTACTGGTGTCTTCCGGCGCGATTGCAGAAGGCATGCAGCGCCTTGGCTGGAATGCGCGCCCCACCTCCATACACGATTTGCAGGCCGCCGCCGCCGTCGGCCAGATGGGGCTGGTACAGGCTTATGAAAGTTGTTTCCGCAAACATGGTTTACATACCGCACAGGTGCTGCTCACCCATGCCGATCTGGCCAATCGCGAACGCTATCTGAACGCACGCACCACGCTGACCACTTTGCTTGCCCTGCGCGTCGTCCCGATCATCAACGAGAACGACACGGTGGTGACGGATGAAATCAAATTCGGCGATAACGACACGCTGGGCGCGCTGGTGGCCAACCTGATCGAGGCTGATACGCTCATCATCCTCACCGACCAAAGCGGGCTATTCACCGCCGACCCGCGCAAAGATCCAAGCGCCACGCTGGTAAGTGAAGCGCAGGCCGGGGATGCGCAACTGGAGAGCATGGCAGGCGGCGCAGGCAGCGCTATCGGGCGCGGCGGCATGATCACCAAGATACTTGCCGCAAAACGCGCAGCGCGCAGCGGTGCCCATACCGTCATCGCCTCGGGCCACGAACGCGATGTCCTGCTGCGCCTGTTACAAGGCGAGGCTATCGGCACACTGCTCACCGCCCCTACCCCCACTTTAGCCGCACGCAAACAATGGCTGGCCGACCATTTGCAGGTTGCAGGCAAACTGGTGCTGGATGCCGGAGCCGTCCAAGCCTTGCGCTCCGGTGGCAAGAGCTTGCTGCCCATAGGTGTGAAAAGCGTATTTGGAGATTTCGAGCGCGGCGCGGTGGTTGCATGTGTCGGCGAAGACGGCAGTGACATCGCGCGCGGCCTGACCAATTACAACGCCGACGAAGCACGGCGCATTGCGTGCCATGCCAGCCAGGAAATAGAAACCATCCTCGGCTACGGCGGCGACGAAGAAATCATTCACAGGGACAATCTGGTTCTGCTGTAACACAGCGGAACCAGATTGCGGTGGAGGCTAACTTGCGCAGCAAGTTAAACCGCGTAGCGGTGGCCGGAACCACAATCCCATCATGCTGTAACACAGCGGAACCAGATTGCGGTGGAGGCTAACTTGCGCAGCAAGTTA
>CAZMWC010000009.1:0-20537 GCA_964569805.1 uncultured Gallionella sp. | reverse complement strand
AACCGCGTAGCGGTGGCCGGAACCACAATCCCATCATGCTGTAACACAGTGGTGTGTTCCAGCAAAACCATTACCGTTCGCGGTGAGCTTGTCGAACCGCTAGTTCCGCGCCAATACTGGCCTTCGACAAGCTCAGTCCAAACGGATTATTTGTAATTGTTTTAACGGAACGATCTACTATTGATCTGGCCGAGTCTATAGGACGAGGCGGCTATTCAGCCTCTTCCACCACCGCCATTGCCGCCCCATAAGCATCCGAACAAACTCGCGCTACCGCCAGATTGCGCCTGCCGGTGTTGCCACATTCATCCTGTATCGCAGCCGATCGTGTGGAAGTCATCATCTGGATGCCGCGTTTGCCGCCCGATGTGGCATTCACCATCGAGAATGGCCCGGCGTTAACCAGCGGCAAATTGGCAAGATCACGCGGCGCATCGGCGACAATGGCGAGAATATGGTCCTTTCCGGCCGGGCCTTGGGCGATAACTTCCCAGCTGGAGCGCGGGAATTGAACGGTTTGCCCGGCTTGAATATAGTTATTACCATCCAATTTATTCGGGAAAAGCAGATCAAACGTATTGCCATCCGAGCCTACCATCATCAAGTACAAATAGCCGTCATGGCTGGAACGAACGCTGAAGCTGAATTTATCGTTGCCGATTTTCAATTTGTTCTTGTTTGGCGTTATTACCACCGTCCGGCGATCATCCCGCCCATTAAAAATATCCAGCAATGTTGCGGGCGCGCCGGATTCGGTATGCATCACTTGAGCAACTTGTTCTTGAGCAACTTGTTCTTGAGAAACGGGCGCGGGCGGAGCTGGCACCACGGGAACCGCTATCGGCAAAACCGGTGCTGCAGAAATTACCGGTGCAGGTATTGGCGAGGATGGAACAGGTGCCGGCGAAACCGGGGGTTGAATGTCGGGCTCTTGCGGGGCATCAGATTTTTTGGATGCCAGCGTCATTACCAGATCCGGGTTGCCAACTATGCTGATATGTTGCGGGAGCACACCCTCTATATCTTTCGTTTTGACATCAATTTTTTGCTGCGCGCAAACGCGGATTTCCTCGGCGGTCAATCCACCGCTTCCGTCCGAATCCACGGCCTCACCGGACATGCACTGCACCCAGGCCATGGTGGCAAAACCACCCATTTCCGAGTCCAGAGAAACTTCATCATTTTTCGCGGCGGCGATATAGACATAATTTTTTCCGCCGCTACCCGCAGAGCGCGAATCTTTATTTATGCTGCGTGTGAGCAAATTTCTCGGTTCCGAACAAGCATCCTGCTCCCCCTTGCTCCAGTATTTTGGCGTATATTTGGCGCGGCTCATGCTGCGTGTCACAGTGCCCCCGGAATGGCATGAATCAAGCATCGCAATAATTTTTTGCGTCCGGCCAGATAGCTTTTGCAAACGCGCTTCCAGCTCTGCGTCAAGAAAGAAATTCCCGTCCACGGTAACCAGGGATTCGGCACAGCGATCTTCAGGGTCGTGAACCCACTGTCTGCCACCATGTCCCGAATAATAGATAAAAACCTTATCTCCCGGATTAACGCGGCGATCCAGTTCATCAAAGGCGTTACGCATCCCATCCAGCGTCAGCTCTTTATCTTGAAGCGATAGCATATTTTCATCTTTAACGCCCATCAGATGCGCGATTGAGCGCGCGCTTGGCACATCATGTTGCACCCCCTCCAACTTCGGAATTCCAGCCCGATAATCGCCAATAAACATCAGCAGCGCATGGATTTCTGCGCCTGCCGTAGCGGATGCAACCAGCCCGCAGAGAAACAACAAGCTATTCAAATGTTTTTTCATGCCCAACCTTTCACCCAACAATTTTGTTGATCAACCAAGTTGCCGCGCCTCATTTTTCACTTCGCATTTCCGGTAATCTGGAACGCTGCCCAGTAATAGGGGTGAGCATATTTCTTCCGAGTATCCAGCTGGGCCTGACGCAGGGATTCGCGCTTGTCGGTCTGCTTCAGGTTGTCGTAGAACTTCGTCATCAGGTATGAGGTGGCCTGGTCGTCCACTTGCCATAAGCTGGCGACGATGGTCGAGGTGCCCGCGTAGAGGAAGCCGCGCGTCAGCCCCACCACGTCGTCGCCGTTGGCGATCTTGCCCAGTCCCGTTTCGCAGGCGCTGAGGGTGACGAGGTCGGCATCCAGCTTGATCGAATAGAGTTTGTCCACGGTCAGCAGGCCGTCATTTTTTCCGTCCTTGGCCAGCAGCAGGGCGGATTTGAGCGGGGCATCGGCGTTGAATTCGCCGTGGGTGGCAAAGTGCAGGTAGCGGAACTCGCCGCCGTATTTCCGGAAGGCGGTTTCATTGGCATCTTTGCGCAGCAGCACTTTGGATTGCGGGCGGTTTTTGGTGACCGCGATGGCTTCGGCTTGGGCGTAGGCGAGGTCGAACTTGGGGTTGCCCAGATCGGGGTTGCCGAAGGCGAGGATGTTGCCCTGTTTGGACATCGGTTCGGTGCGCAGGTATTTGAGGACGCTGGCGCTGGGCAGCATCCGCAGGCTGTAACGTTCGATCAGGTAGTCTTTCCCGTCGTGCAGCGCGTTGAACGGCAGGTAGTGCAGCGGGCCGTGGGCGACGACGATGAGTTTTTTGACGTTGATTTGATTGGTGACGGGGCGCAGCAGTTGGTCGTATAGCTGCCGCGACAGGTTCATGTAGTCGCCGGATTTGGCGCTTTCAAGCTGTTTGCGATACTGGCGGATGTTGTCCAGCAGGGCGTTGCTGTCGAGCCGTACGGCGCTCAAGCCCTTGGAGGTGAGAACGAAGGCGATGAGGTCGGGTGCGTTGTAGTAGTACTCGACCAGCGCTTCGTCGGCGGGTATCAGTGTCTGGATTTCTGCGGCCGCCAGGGAGGATACGTTGATCAGCGAGGCCAGTTCGGGCGATTCGGTGTTCAGTTGCTGCCGGGCGCTGACGACCAGGCTGCGGGTTTGGGGTTTTTCTGCGGCGGCGCCTTGCAGCATCGCTTCTGTTTCGGCCGTGTTGGCCATCGCCAGCAGGGTCTTGACCTTGGCCGGGTCGCCTCTCGTGACGGCAAAGTCCTGTTTGGCGGCGAGCATGTCCACCAGTGCGCGGGATTTGGAGCGCTCGACATATTCAAAGGCGGCGGCATATTGCCGGTCGGCGAACAGCGCGGCAACCAGTTGCCGGTACACCGCTTGCTTGTCGCCGACGAAGCCGATCTTGCTGGTCTCGGTGTTGATGGTGGAGCGCTGCTGTTCGATTACTTCTATCGCCTGGCGGTAATAGCCGACAGCGCCTTTCAGGTCGCCTTCTTTCTCCGCGATGCGGCCCCGGTCGAACAGGATCACCCAGTAAATGTCGCCGTTTTCCCTGGTCTGCGGGATGCCGAGCAGTTTGTCGTAGCCAGACTTGGCTTCATCGACACGCCCGACCTCGAACAGCACTTTGTTGTAAATGAATTCGCGCGGCAAGTCCTGCCACACCCACATGCCCTCGCCTTTAGTCTCGCCCATGACCATCATGTCCGCGACACCCTTTGCGAGCGATCCGAACGGTGTGTCCTTGCCCTGCTCGATCGCTTCCAATGCCTTGCTGTAATCTTTGAGAGCAAGGTGAATCTTGGCGAGCCCTGCGGCTTTGTCGCCGCTCAACAGAGTGTAGGGGTAAGTGGTGTCCATGCTCTCAAGGTCGGTTACCGCCTTAAGCGCATTTTTGCGGTCACCGCCAAGCGCGTAGGCGAGCCCCAGCATGGATGTGCTCACGATGTGCGCCCACCGTTCCTGCTTCCATTGCGGCGATATATTGGCCTCCGCCTTCTTCGCCTGTTCGACGGCTTCAGTGTAGCGGGCAAGGTCGATATACGCCTCGGCACGCATCAAAAATGGAAAGATCGAAATATCGCCTTCGTATCCCTTACGTCCGTTGGAGATGCCATATCCCATCGCCGTCATGCCGGCCATCACCGGGTTGCGCTCAACAAATTCGTCAAAATCCATGGAGCGCTTGTCACCCTTGCGGATGTTGTCCTCGATGCGGTCGAGGCAAGGGAACAGCTTGTTGTAACGCTTGAGCTTGGAATAGGACATGCACAGCGGCATGAGCTTGGGCGACGGAATATCCTTGAGGCCCTCGGCCTCGCGCTCACCGATCCTTTCCAGTTCCTCGTAACGGCTGGTCGCTACGGCGGCATCGCGCTCACCGAGGATACTGCCGAGCACACCAGGCGTTGTCATCGCCCACCAGCCCATGGCGGAATCACGCTCACCTTGAAAGCCGCCACTGACGCAGCCGCCGAGAAAAAGCGGGATAAGCACAACAAGCGGTGATGTTGTGAGCATGCGAATATTCAGCATAGAATGTGCCCTTGCCCGTTCAATGGCTCGCTACCCAATTTTCAATGAGCAAATTCGGGTATCCCGCAAAATCTGCCTCGTTATTTGTCACCAGCACCACATTCAACCCAACGGCATGCGCCGCAATCAGCTTATCCAGCGCATCGCGCTTTCTGTCACGAGAAGCAAAGCGAATTAAGCCATATTTAGCCGCTGCCGTGGCATCGAAAGGAGCCACCTCAATGTCCTCCAGTAGCCGTGTGAGCGCAATCCGGTTTTGTTCTGCTTTCTCGCCAGAACACATCACGCCGTATTCCAACTCCGCCAACGTAATTGCCGAAATCACCACTTCACCCACATAGCATTGTGCAAACCGCGCATTCACTTCAGGCAGATGATGTTTCATCAAATAGATGCAAATATTGGTGTCAAGCATGTAACGGCAAATCATAGCCCGTCCCGCTGCGCTTCCTGATTATCACCCCGGCCTTCCACCATAAAATCTGGTGAGAATTGGGCAAATTTCGCCATCACCTGATCCATACGGCGACGCACCGGACGAATCACAATCTGCTCACCGATGCGTTCAATTTCGACATCCAGATCATTACGCTCATATGCCAACTCGGCGGGAATACGCACCGCCTGTGAATTGCCATTCCTGAAAACTTTAGTCACTATGGTCATTTTGACTCCACGTATGTACGCGTACATCATGCAACAATGGCTCGGCAAAGTAAAGGGAACCTCTAAAAATTCACTTTTGCGGGATAAAGCGCAAGGAGCCGCGCAGAATGAGCGGCCCACATACGGCGGATAACGCTGCGCTCATCCGCCCTACGGTAGGTATTATTTTTGGAAACAACCGGGTAAGCACGGATCAACCAAGTTGCCGCGCCTCATTTTTTACTTCGCATTTCCGGTAATCTGGAACGCTGCCCAGTAATAGGGGTGAGCATATTTCTTCCGAGTATCCAGCTGGGCCTGACGCAGGGATTCGCGCTTGTCGGTCTGCTTCAGGTTGTCGTAGAACTTCGTCATCAGGTATGAGGTGGCCTGGTCGTCCACTTGCCATAAGCTGGCGACGATGGTCGAGGTGCCCGCGTAGAGGAAGCCGCGCGTCAGCCCCACCACGTCGTCGCCGTTGGCGATCTTGCCCAGTCCCGTTTCGCAGGCGCTGAGGGTGACGAGGTCGGCATCCAGCTTGATCGAATAGAGTTTGTCCACGGTCAGCAGGCCGTCATTTTTTCCGTCCTTGGCCAGCAGCAGGGCGGATTTGAGCGGGGCATCGGCGTTGAATTCGCCGTGGGTGGCAAAGTGCAGGTAGCGGAACTCGCCGCCGTATTTCCGGAAGGCGGTTTCATTGGCATCTTTGCGCAGCAGCACTTTGGATTGCGGGCGGTTTTTGGTGACCGCGATGGCTTCGGCTTGGGCGTAGGCGAGGTCGAACTTGGGGTTGCCCAGATCGGGGTTGCCGAAGGCGAGGATGTTGCCCTGTTTGGACATCGGTTCGGTGCGCAGGTATTTGAGGACGCTGGCGCTGGGCAGCATCCGCAGGCTGTAACGTTCGATCAGGTAGTCTTTCCCGTCGTGCAGCGCGTTGAACGGCAGGTAGTGCAGCGGGCCGTGGGCGACGACGATGAGTTTTTTGACGTTGATTTGATTGGTGACGGGGCGCAGCAGTTGGTCGTATAGCTGCCGCGACAGGTTCATGTAGTCGCCGGATTTGGCGCTTTCAAGCTGTTTGCGATACTGGCGGATGTTGTCCAGCAGGGCGTTGCTGTCGAGCCGTACGGCGCTCAAGCCCTTGGAGGTGAGAACGAAGGCGATGAGGTCGGGTGCGTTGTAGTAGTACTCGACCAGCGCTTCGTCGGCGGGTATCAGTGTCTGGATTTCTGCGGCCGCCAGGGAGGATACGTTGATCAGCGAGGCCAGTTCGGGCGATTCGGTGTTCAGTTGCTGCCGGGCGCTGACGACCAGGCTGCGGGTTTGGGGTTTTTCTGCGGCGGCGCCTTGCAGCATCGCTTCTGTTTCGGCCGTGTTGGCCATCGCCAGCAGGGTCTTGACCTTGGCCGGGTCGCCTCTCGTGACGGCAAAGTCCTGTTTGGCGGCGAGCATGTCCACCAGTGCGCGGGATTTGGAGCGCTCGACATATTCAAAGGCGGCGGCATATTGCCGGTCGGCGAACAGCGCGGCAACCAGTTGCCGGTACACCGCTTGCTTGTCGCCGACGAAGCCGATCTTGCTGGTCTCGGTGTTGATGGTGGAGCGCTGCTGTTCGATTACTTCTATCGCCTGGCGGTAATAGCCGACAGCGCCTTTCAGGTCGCCTTCTTTCTCCGCGATGCGGCCCCGGTCGAACAGGATCATCCAGTAAATGTCGCCGTTATCACGAATTTTTGATTTTTCCAGCAGGGTGTCGTAACCCACCTTGGCTTCCTCGATCTTGCCCACTTCAAACTGGCATTTGTAGCGCAAAAAATCGGCCGGCAGCTTCTGGAATTCCCACATGCTCTCACCGCGCATGGCCGAACCCACCATCGCGTCGGCAACACCCCGCGCCAGCGCGTCAAACGGGCTTTCTCCGATCTCCATGAAATCCAGGGCACGTTGGTATTCACCCATGGATACGTAGGTTTTAGCCAGCCAGACATGCTTGTCGATGGCCAGGAGGCCGTGTGGATATGAAGTGCTGATCTCCTCCATTTGCTTGGCCAGCGCAAGCGCTTTTTCCCGCTCTCCACCCAATGCATAGGCCAGCATCAGGGAGCCGGTCGTGTTGATCTCATGCCACTTTTTGAGGTTCCAATCTTTGGGTTTTGCCGCAATGCCTCTCTTGGCATCCTCAACCGCCTTGCCATATTCGCCGATGTCCATGTATGCCTCGGCACGGGCGATATAAAGGAGCGGTGTCACGTCCTGCTCAAGGCTGGCCCCCGCCATCCCGGAGCCCATTCTCGCCAGCCCCATCATCAACGGGCTGTCTTTTTCCATTTGCTCGATGTCCGTCATATTGGTATCACCCTTTTTGACGTTGGCTTCGATCTGATCGAGACAGGGAAACAGCTTGTTATATTTTTTCAGTTTTGCATAAGCGGTGCACAGCGGGAACAGCTTGACCGTCTTGCTTTTGGTTATGTCGGTAACATCCTCAAGAGCATGTTTTTCGAGATCACCATAACGTGCGGCCATCATCGCCCCACCCTTTTTCCCCATCAGGTCGGTGGCGCAACCGGATAAGAAGACCGCCACCAAAAGAACAAAGTAGACTTTAAGTTTCTGCCACATGATTTGCACCCCTAAATAAAATTTACCGTAATCTTTTTCACTTGCCACTAATCACGGATCAACTTTGAAGCGCAAACCGACAACTGTATCTACCAGCCCGATTCGCGCTCCGGTGTCGCCGTGATCTTGTGTATGCTCAAGTCCGCGCCATTAAATTCTTCTTCCACATCCAGCCGTATGCCGACCAGTTTTTTCAGTGTGCCATACACGGCATAGCCGCCTAAAAAAGCGATCACCACACCGAGTAGCGTGCCGCACAACTGCGACATGAAACTCACGCCGCCGATACCGCCAAACGCCTTGAGGCCAAATATCCCGGCGGCGATTCCGCCCCATGCGCCACACAGACCGTGCAACGGCCACACACCGAGCACATCATCGATTTTCCAGCGGTTTTGCGTCAGGGTGAACATTACCACGAACAGCGCCCCCGCCACACCACCAACGAACAATGCGCCGATCGGATGCATCAGATCGGAACCGGCACACACCGCCACCAACCCTGCCAGCGGGCCATTATGCACGAAGCCCGGGTCATTCTTGCCTACCCATAATGCGGCAAGCGTACCGCCCACCATCGCCATCAGGGAATTGACGGCAACCAACCCGCTGATCTTGCTGATTTCCTGCGCAGACATCACGTTAAAGCCGAACCAACCCACTGTCAGTATCCATGCCCCCAAAGCGAGGAACGGAATACTGGAAGGAGGATGCGCGGCAATCCGCCCTTCCCTGTTGTAGCGGCCATGCCGTGCGCCGAGCAGCAATACCGCCGCCAGCCCGACCCAGCCGCCCACCGCATGCACCACCACCGAACCGGCAAAATCATGGAATTCCGCGCCAAAACTTGCATTCAGCCAGTCTTGGATACCGAAGCGATGATTCCACGCAATCCCCTCAAAGAACGGGTAAATAAAACCGACCAATATAAAAGTTGCCGCCAGTTGTGAGTTAAAACGGGCGCGTTCGGCGATGCCGCCGGAAACGATGGCAGGAATCGCTGCAGCAAAGGTGAGCAGGAAGAAGAACTTCACCAACTCATAGCCATTCTTTTGCGCGAGATCTTCCGCACCGGTGAAAAAATTTACCCCGTAAGCAAGGACATAGCCGATAAAGAAATAGGCCAGCGTGGAAACCGCAAAGTCCGCCAGAATTTTAACCAGGGCATTCACCTGGTTTTTCTTGCGCACTGTGCCTAATTCCAAAAAAGCGAAGCCTGCATGCATTGCCAGCACCATGACCGCGCCGAGCAAAATGAATAATGAGTCATTACTGATTTTCAAGTTTTCCATGTATCTCTCCATTTAGTGCGAACCCGATCAAGCACGCAAGATACGTTCCAACTTTGTAAGCAACTGATAGTTATGGGAGTGCGCCAAAAATGTTACACGGACGCTGTGGCAGACAAGTCGAATTGGTGCATTTTTTCAGGGATGCACCAGTGAGTCGCACCAGAGCGGTGCATACCAGTTTTTCGTCTTCCAACAGGTGTGGTTCATGCTATTTGCAGAGTTTGAAGAGAACCAAGGCGAGCAAGCGCTGACGAATCTGCTGGAAAAATTCGATGCGTTCAATCGTTTGTTTCCGATTCATCCGTAGCGTCGATACCCCGTACCCAACAAAATGAAACACCAAACCGTTGGGCACGCAACATGTCTTTAATCGGCCTTGCCTGTAAGTTGTTTATAAACTACACTGAATCATGGTCGAATTGCGTCGATATCAGCTTGAAAATGAAAGCACCCCCGTTACTGAGTGGCTACATGGCTTGCGGGACATGCGGGCGAGGGCGCAAATCGAGGTTCGGTTGCGGCGCGTATCTGCGGGCAACTTCGGTGACTGCAAACCGGTGGGTGATGGCGTTTCCGAACTACGGGTGGATATTGGAGCTGGTTACCGTGTGTATTACGGAAAACATGGACAGGAGTTGGTGATTTTATTGTGCGGGGGCGACAAAGGATCGCAGCAGGCCGACATTGCATGCGCCAAGGCTTATTGGGCGGACTGGAAACGGAGGAATTCATGAAAAAAGTGTTGCATGGTTCGGTGTCTCATACCGAGGAAACAATCAAGGAGTTGCGTGCTGACCGGCAGTTTGCCGTCGAGTATCTGAAGGCGGCGCTGGAGGAGTTGGATGATCCCGACAACCGCGCGGCCGGGCTTTTGGCCTTGCGTGATGTGGCCGAGGCATACGGCGGTTTGGGGGCGGTTGCAGCGCAGGCCGGTATCAGCCGGGAGGCGCTTTACCGTTCGCTGTCCCCAAAGGGCAATCCGACTTTGAAAACGCTGCTGGCGGTGTTGAAGACTGTGGGGATGCGCTTGTCTGTCGAGCCGGAAAATCACGCTCACGCGTAGATCAAGGAGTACGAAAGGTAGTCGAATTGTTTTGGTGAAGTCTCTGGGCGCATCTTATCGGCTGTTGCAGTGATCAAGAGGTGAGTTGTAGGTTGGTTAGGCCGAATGGCATATAGGATTTTTACTTGGTTGAGTGTATGTTTCGGCATCTCAATCTACTTGTGGCCGGATACATGAAAAAGCACATTGAGAAGCTTGCCCTGTTTGTTGCCCTGATTGCCATCGTTGCATTTTCTTGGTTGAAGCCTTTGGATGCGACTGCCGAGCGACAGGTTGATGAGGGCTTCAAGCGGGCGGTCGCCAGTTTCGCGGTGGCGCGAATACTCAATGGCACTATCTCTGTAGCACAGGGGACGGAAATATCGTTAGCGCCGGGTGGACTTGGGGTAAATCTGACTCCAGGACAAATCCTTGACCCGGTAAATGACTTGGTGGAGCAGTTTTCGGAATTGATGCTTATCGCCAGCGTTGCCTTCGGCATCATGAAAATACTGCTCAGTATTGGCAGCTTTTGGGTATTTTCAGCCATCCTGTCGGGTGTGGCAATGGCTTGGATGGGGTTCAAGTTGACTGGCCGAATTCCACCAACTTTGTTGACAAAATTTCTGCTAGTTCTGATTTTTGTGCGGTTTTCCATACCGATTGTCACTGTGGGCGGCGATGCTATTTTCAAGCAATTTTTGGAAGAGAAATTCAAGGCAAGCCAGATAGCTATTGAAGGTAGTGAGAAGCAGCTTTCCTCGTTGAAACCACCGACAGAAGCTCAACCAGCAACTCTAGTTCCACAGACTGCTGTTGCTCCACCGGCTACAGTTGCTGTACCTGCTCAACCAACGGCGCAACCAGTTCAGAACAATGGTTGGCTGGATAGAGTAAGGGGGACTTTTGCATCCACTGTTGCCTCTGCCTCTCAAACTGTTACGGCTATTCCTCGGGTTATCGGGGAAAAAATGGGGCAATATGACCCAAGGCCATACATTGAGAGTCTGAAAGAGCAAGCTGCGCTACTGGTAAATCACATAATCAATTTGATCGTCGTATTTGTCTTGCAGACGATAGTGATACCGTTGGCATTGATGTGGGTGCTGTATCGTTCATGTCTGGCATTGGTTCATTCAGTAGAGCAGAAGCCATTAAGCATGAGTTCTAACTAGCCACCTGCTGAGCCTTCGATTTTCTCCCCGGTGCTGCCAGAGGGGTATATCCAGCTACACGACAAGCCATCCCCTCAACTTTCTTACCCTTGGGGCCAAAAGGGGCCAGGCTCGAATTAGTTTTGAACGTCCGGTATTGAGAAGCGCGCGTGTCTCTTATGGGGCAGGAACGGACTAAATCAGTAGGTTGTTCAAACGCCCGCTCAGGCCGAGGATGAGACGGTGTCACGCCTGCCAATTGTTGAGATATTTTTCCAGCCAGAATAGGCCAACGATGGTCTTGCTGTCACTGATCTTGCCCGTCCGTACCCACTCTACTGCCTCCGGCAATGACAATTCAAATACTTCGAGAAATTCGCCGTCATCCAGCTTACGCCCCTGATAGGTTAGCCGGCGTGCCAGAAAATATTCTATGCGCTCATCAGCGTAACCGATGCACGGCCAAGCGGTGGTGAGATGTGTCCACTCACCGGCCACATAGCCAGTTTCTTCCAGCAACTCACGCTGCGCTGTAAGCAGAATATCTTCGCCACGATCAATCTTCCCGGCAGGCAATTCGACGAACTCGCGTTGCGGCGCATAGCGAAATTGTCGCTCCATCACCAGATTGCCGTTATCCAGCAGTGCCAGCACCGCCACCGCACCGGGATGAACGACGTATTCGCGGCTGCTCACTTTACCATCCGGCAACCGCACGTTGTCCTTGCGCACCTGCATGAAGCCGCCTTCATACACCACGGCGGTGTCCAAGCATGTTTCTTTTAGACTCATTTTGTCCCTCTATCCGATTATCCAAAATAATCCATTAGGCCGCCGTTCCGGCGCAGGCCGGAATCCAGTCATAAAAACATGCCGCAAAGCGGACAAAACCATGATGTTGTCCCACTTGCGTGGGAATTTGTTAATCATCTGGATACCGGCCTGCGCCGGTATGGCGTAGTTTTTGCTAATGGACAATCTGGGATGATGATAATTTCAGGGTCAAAACGGCAAAAATAATGCCGTAGCGAAGGTTTGCACCGTACGTGTAATGGTGCGTTGCAGTTTTTCAGACAGGGTTATTGCATATAAATCCAGGCTACCGATCATTTTCCCGAATTCGCGTTCAAAACTGAGGTTGTGCTCGCGATTATTCAATTCATTGGTCAGCAAATAAAGTTCCCCTTTCTCATCGCGCGCATTGGAGAGTTTCCACACGGCAATCTCAATGTTTCGTGCGGCGTTGTAAACATTTTGCGGGTCAACGGTGTCGGTCAGGTAAAACTCGGATTTTCCGCCATGCGCTTTGATCAACATGGTCTGTATGCCGGCGATTAACGACAATACCCGGTCACCTGAATACTCCGGTTTAAATGCCTGCTGAATGGCATCTGTACCTTGTGCCTTGCCGATTTCCACAAATTGCCAACCATGCTGGTTCGTAAAAACAGCGTTCACCCAAACTTCCACGTTGCTGGCAGTGCTTTTTTTGAGTTCGCGCGGGTTGCGCTTGTAAAGTTTGGTCATCAATACGCGCAGGGCTTGCGTGTTTTCGCGCATTCCAACGTCGGCCAGATGGTCAAAATCTGATTTGCCGAGCTGTTCGAACAAACTGCGTTCATTCTGCTGCGGGATGGGTTTGTTATTTTTGGCAGGGCTTGTGGCGGCGCAGGCAGCCAATGAAATGCTAGCGCAGAGGATGAGCAGGCGGTAACTGTTTAGCGGCATTTAACGAACCCGCAGCACGTTTGTTTGGTGTGGTAGATTCGGGTGATCCGTCTCTGTGGAACCGGTATCACGAGTGGCGCAGAGCTTGCCTGAATTCGTCATGGAAGTGGTGAAAGGCACTGTCAAGTAACAGTACGGCGCCGTTGATGAGATGGCAGCGCCCGCTACCGGGCAGCATGGCGCAGAGGTTTTCCAGCGTGGCAAGGTCGGCTGCCGTGCCGCGCCCGGTATCGATGCGATCCAGGAGGCGGCTCATGGTGGCAGTGCCAATCTTGCACGAGTTGCATTGGCCGCACGATGAATGCGCAAAGAAGCGTTCGTATTCGGCCACACGCTTGACGATGCCCGTGCCTTCAGAAATGACGATCATCGCGCCGGTGCCAAGGTTGCTGCCGCGCGCGCGCAGAGATTCGAAATCCATGGCCACATCGAGGTCGGCAGGTGTTAGCAGGGTGCTCGAAGGCCCGCCGGTAAACACCGCTTTGAGCGGTTTTCCCGATAGCAGGCCGCCGCCGTGAACAAAGATCAGCTCGCGTAACGGCGTGCCCATCGGCAGCTCAAACACGCCGGGGTGCAGCACGTCTCCGCTCAAGGAATACAGCTTGGTGCCGGTGGCTGCGCCTTTTCCGAGCGACTGGAACCAAGTGGCACCGTGTTTTACGATGTGCGGCACATTAGCTATGGTTTCGACATTGTTGATCAGGGTCGGACAGTTATGCACGCCAGCCTGCGCCGGATAGGGCGGCTTGCCGCGCGGGAAAGGAAAACGGCCTTCGACCCATTCCATGGATGCGGTTTCTTCGCCGCCGATATAGTGCCCGGAGCCGGGCAACAGCTCAAATTCCAGCGGCCTGCCGAGCGCGGTCGAAGCGAGCGCCGGCAGATCCGAGGCTTGCCATTGTTCGAGTGCGGACTTCATCGCCGCCAGCGAACGGGTCAAATCGGGGTTGATGTAAAACACGACGCGATTGGCACCGACTGCCAGCGCCGCCACTGCGGCACCTTCGATTATCTGGTGCGGTGTTTCCTCCAGCAACAGGCGATCCTTGAAGGTGCCCGGCTCGTCCTCGTTGCCGTTTACCACCAGATATTTGTCCGGTTTTGGCGCTTCAGCAGCGACCGCATCCCATTTGCGCCAGGCTGGAAAACCGCTGCCGCCCAAGCCGCGCAAATCGGCAAGGCGTATTTCCTCGCGCACGGCAGCCGGGTTTTGCGCGGCACGGACCAGTGCTTCACCGCCGCCCAAACTGCGCCAGCGAACCATGTCGGCACCGATGCGCTGATCAGGATGAAGCAGTACGGGCGCGGCGCATCGCGCCTCTACCGTAGATTTATGGTTCAGCGATTCCATACGCCTCCCGCCGCGTAAGGCGGCAATACCTGTGGTGCTCGCTGTGTCATTGGCATACCGGCGAGAGTCAGGGCGCGGCGCAGCCGATTGACATGTTCGAGGGTAACTTTTTTGGGGCCGCGGTCACGGTTGGCGGTGGCCGCGATGCCGGCGCGACGGCCAAAACTGATGATCTCGAGCAGGGCATTTCCCATGATGCGGTTGCGCCCGTGGATACCTCCCGATACTTCGCCCACCGCATACAGGCCGGGCACCGTGGTGGCACCGTTGGTGTCGATGACGGCGCCGCCATTCTGGTAGTGCAGGGTCGGATGGACGAGCAATGGCTCGACACGCGGGTCGATGTCGGAGACACGGGTGCGCGTCATCAGGTTGGGGAATTGCTGCTCCAGCAGACCGGGGTTGGCGCGTTCCAGGCGCGGCGTATCGAGCCATACCCCGGCGCGCTGGTCATCAATACGGATGCCGCGCCCCTCGCTGCATTCGCGCAGGATGGCGGCGCATACCACATCGCGCGGCTGGAGCTCGTCGATGAAGCGGTGCCCGAGGCCATTTACCAGCAGCGCTCCCGCCGCGCGCACTCCCTCGGTTACCAGTTTCCCGGACAAATGTGATGGATGCACCAGGCCCGTGGGGTGGTACTGAAAGGAATCCAGTTCGCACAGTTTTGCGCCGATGCGGTATGCCAGCACCAGTCCGTCGCCGGTCGCACCCAGATGATTGGAAGTCGGAAAACCGTTCAGGTGCAGCCGCCCCAGCCCGCCGGTTGCAAGTATGACGGAACGGGTGCGCACGATGCGCAGCTGGCCGTCAAGCAGCGAGGTGAGTACCGCGCCCACGCATTTTTGCCCGGTTTCGTTGGACAGCAGTTCGACGGCGGGGCTCTGCTCCCAGACTTCGATGCTGCGATGCTGGATCACGGCTTCGCGCAGTACACGCATCATTTCCAGACCGGTGTAATCGCGGCAATGGACCAGGCGCGCGGCGCTCATGCCGCCCGCCCGCCTCGTATGCAGGTCGCCGCTGGAGGTCTGCTCGAACTGCATGCCTTGGCGTATCAACCAGCGCAGCACTTCCGGGCCGTCTTCGGCCATGGCGGACACCAGCGCCGGGTCGGCGGCGTGGTGGCCGCCGCGCAAGGTGTCCTGAATATGCCGCTGGATCGAATCGTCCGGCTCGATGGCAGCCTGGATGCCGCCTTCCGCCATGACTGTATTGCTGTCGCCGAGGCGTAACTTGGTGGCCAGCAGAACGCGCGCGCCACTTTCGGCTGCGGCCAATGCTGCCGCGCAGCCCGCGCCGCCGCCGCCGATGACCAGCACGTCGATGTCGGTTACCGGTGTGCCGGCCAAATCGGCTTCATCGATGAACGCTTCGGCTTGCAGAAGCCCGGCCAGCTCGTGTTGGCAGTCTTCTCCCGCATTGGCGCCCACCGTCAGTTTGATCACGCTGTCGCGCAGGTGGTCCGGGTGGTAGGTGTTGAGCAGCGCGTCGATATCGGCCACTTCGGGCAGCGGCCCGAGATCGGCATCGGAGCGATAGTTGGCCAGTGCCTCCGCCAGAGGAATGCCATTACTCATTTTTTTCGTTCACCTGAAAGTCGCGAAGCGAGGCGTTCGCTCTTTCTCCCGCTTGCGGGGGAAAGTTGGATAGGGGGAGACGGGCACGAGTTTCATTGCCTGAAGTGGCATCTTTGCAGCGCCCGTCCGGTGCAGTTTTTGATTTGTTCTGGCGCAACTCTTCCAGCCGGTTGATCAGGTTGGGTGGGCGCAGATGAAAATGGGCCGTGACACGCCGACTGAACAGGCCCACATGAGCCGGTGCGATCAATTCCGGGCAGGCGGAATCGCACAATTCGCACATGATGCACTCGAAAAAGGTTTCTCCCGCCTCGCGGTAACGGCCCGCTGCGGCCTGCGCAACGCCGTTTTCGACGGCAATGCCCTTGGGGCAGGCAATGTTGCAGCCGTGGCAGTGCCGGCAGCGCGATGCTTCGGGGAAAATCTTGTGGAAGCGCGCATGAAGATCCCAGCCATCATCGAGATCGCTGATTTCGTAATGGTGCTGGGGAGCCGATGCAGGCGGCATGAACACGACTTCGATGCCGCTCTCGACGAAGGTCTGGCAGGCGAGACCCACCGTTACCTCCTTGCCGCGCCGCAACATGACACGGCAGGAGCCGCATACTCCCTCCATGCAGCCGACACTCGTTATCTGCGGTACGCCAGCGTGCCATGCGGCCTCGACCAAAGTCACACCCGCAGACGCATTGACGGCAAGGCCGTTGATGGTCAGGGCGACATCGGGCGGCTGGCCGTTTTGGCTCGCTGTGGTATGTGCCGTGGTCTTGCCTGTTGTCATGGACGCGCGAGGTCGATGATTTTTTTCAAGTCGTAGTCCTTGCTCCCGCCGACGCGCTCGACCAGTTCGGCCATGCGCTCGTCGAGCGTGGGACGTTCGGTTTTGTACAACAGCCCGGTCGGTATGCGCCCCGCCTTTTTTGCCGCGTTAACCGCACTTATGGCTGCGCTCAAATCGCTTGTATCGTGACTGTCAGGTACTTGGTCGCAGGCCTCTTTGAAGGCCTGGGCAGTGTCAATATCATTGAAAGACGGGCATTGCGAGAGCAGGTTGACGAAGGCGAACCCCTTGTGCTCCATGCCCTCTTTAATCAGTTGCGATGCCAGCTTGACGTTGCCGGCAAAAGACTGCCCTACATAAGTGGCGCCATAGGTGAGCATATACATGATCGGATCCAGCGGCTCTTCCAGGCCGCCATAAGGAGTGGTGGTGGTCTTCATCACCTGGCGGGAGGTGGGCGAGCACTGGCCCTTGGTCAAGCCGTAAACGTGGTTGTCCATCAGGATATAAATCATATTGACGTTCTTGCGCGCCAGATGCGGCATGTGCCCGCCGCCGATGGAGAAACCATCGCCGTCGCCGCCGGTGACCACGACAGAAAGGTCGGGACGGGCCAATTGGACACCGGTCGCTACCGGGCCGGCGCGGCCATGCAAAGTGTGCATCTTGTAGGAGTTGACGAAGTAGGGCAGGCGCGAGGAACAGCCGATCCCGGAAACGCTCACCAGGTGGTTCGGGTCGACACCGATTTCGGAAAGCGAACGCAACAATCCGGTCAGTACGCCATAGTGACCGCAACCGGCGCACCAGAACGATGGCGTGTCGGTCTTGTAATCTTTTGGTTTAAGTTCGACTTTATGCAAGTGCATTTGTGGGTTAAGGATCGCGTTCATGCCAATATCTCCTTGACTTTATTGACTATCATCTCTGGCGTGAAGGGCATCCCGCCGCAGATGGTGTAGGATTCCGGGCGCAATGAAGTTTCTGCGCGCACAAAGTGAGCCAGTTGGCCCTGGAAATTAACTTCAGGCAGCAACAACCGTTTGCACGATGCGCCGAAGTCTTCGAACTGCTGTACCGGCAGCGGGTTCAGCAGTTTTGGGTAGAACCCGCTGACCTTGTAGCCCTCGGCACGCAGGCGTTGCAATGCTTCGCGCACCACACCGATGGTGCTGCCCCAGGCAATCAGGCCCAAGTCTGCAATATCACCGCGCTCCGCCGCACCATCGCCATCCACTTCCACTGGCGCGACATCATTGACCACGTTCTTGAGTTTGTTAAAACGTTTGGCCTGCATGGCTTCGTGGTTGGCCGACGCATAGCTGGGCAAGCCGGCTTCGCTATGTTCAAGGCCGGTGGCAATGTGCATGCCGCCGGGAGTGCCGGGGTCGGCCATCGGCGAAATGCCGTCTTCTGTCAGCGCGTAGCGGCGGTATTCACCCTCGCCGTCCCAGCGCTTGCGGTTCACAATGGTGTAACTGGACGGATCGGGGTAAGGCACGTTCTGGGTCGAGAACGCCAGCGAACCATCGGAAAGCAGCAGCACAGGGCACTGATACTTCTCGGCCAGGTTGAACGCCACCACGGTCAGGTCGATGCAGTCATGGATGCTTTCCACGGAAAGCACGATGCGTCCGGCATCGCCGTGCCCACCGTGTATCGCCAGAAACAGATCGGACTGTTCATGCTTGGTCGGCAATCCGGTGGAGGGACCGCCGCGCTGCACGTCAACCACCACGCAAGGCAGTTCGGCCATGAACGCCATGCCCAGCATTTCGCTCATCAGCGACAAGCCCGGGCCGGAAGTGGAGGTCATCGACTTCTTGCCCGCATAGGAAGCGCCGAGAACTTGGGAAATAGAAGCGATTTCGTCTTCGGCCTGGATCAGCGTGCCGCCGCGTTTGGGCAGATGTTTGGCCACATAGATGGCGACTTCGGTTGCCGGTGTGATCGGGTAGGCGGCAAAAAAATCCAGCCCCGCAATCAGCGCGCCGAGACCGATGGCGTTGTTGCCCGACATCACGATGACATCTTGCTTGCCCTTGGGTGTACCGAGCGTCCACGGGTCGGTTTTATTTAATGCTTGTGCCAGTTCGCGGCCGCGTTCGAAGGCGGCCAGGTTGCCCTTGACCACGCCCTCACCTTTGCGGGTGAATTTGGCGGTGATCACTTCGCGCAAGGATTCTACGGGGATATTGAACAGAATCGACATCGCTCCCATCGCCACCATATTCTTGGCGCGCGAGTTGTTCATCTCTTTCGCCGTCTGGGTCATGGGGATAGGGTAAGCGAATACGCCGGGCGGAATGTCGGGTGTGAAATCGCTCGGGCTATCGTAAACGATGGCGGTGCCCGGCCTGAGGCTGGCGCGATTCATGTTGTAGGCTTCGCCATTGAACGCGCAAAGGACATCGAAGGTGTCGCCCTGATTGTAAAGCCGTTCGGTGCTGGCGCGCACTTGATACATGGCATACCCGCCCTTGATTTCGGCGGGAAAGGTTTTGAAAGTGTAAACATCAAGCCCGGCATGCGCGCAGGCCTGGGTGATGAAATCGCCGACGGAAATAACGCCTTCGCCGCCTTCGCCGCCGATTCGGATGATCAGATCGTTCTTGGTTGTGCCTTGCATCTATTTAGTCCTCTTTTAATCTTACTGTGTCATGAAGCGCTGAAGGGCGCATTGCGGCGTTAAAATCGAACTCGGAATGCTCATTTACCGGCATGTAAACTGCGCTTCCTCGTCCGATTTTGCCTTGCACTGCATCCCTTGATCGCTTCATGGCACAGTAAGGTTCACACAGCATCTGGGGAAACCCATTGTCCGCAGGATGATTCCCGTACGGACGCAGGGATGGAGTAATTATATCAAAAAAAGTTGCAGAAATAATACATGTTTTGAGTGACTGATGGGGTGAAAGCCTTGCCAGACCGCGTTCTCGGAATAGTTAATGCATTTTTTTCACTTCGATGATCCGTACCAAGAATGGCCTATGCTGCAGATGAGTTATCCCTTGGTTGCTTCCGCCGGACTGTTTAAATAGTCGTTTTTCAGCTGCACGTAATGCTCGGCGGAATATCTCAAATAAGCGATTTCTTCGGGGGTTAGCGCGCGAACGGCCTTGACGGGGCGACCCACATACAGCATCCCGCTTTCCAGCGTTTTACCCGGTGGGACCAGACTGCCCGCGCCGATCATGACGTGGTCGGAAATAACGGCATCGTCCAGGATGATCGAACCCATCCCGATCAAACACTCGTTTCCAATCGTGCAGCCGTGGAGAATGGCTGCATGCCCGACGGTCACGTAATCGCCGATCAGCAAAGGCGAGCCGTCTGGTTTGCCCGGTGTTTTGTGCGACACATGCCCTATGGACATATCCTGCATGTTGCTGCCCTGCCCGATCACGATGCGGTTTACGTCGCCCCGTAAAACCGCGTTACACCAAATTGAGCTGTCATCGCCGATAGTGACATCCCCGATAATCTGGCAGGAGGCATGGGTATAAACGCGAGCACCCAGATTTGGCATGTCGTCGAGATAAGCGGCTAGAGGCATGATGGCTCCGTGGATGAGATGTGGAATTGGGCGCTATCTTTATAAACGCGCCGGGCGGCATTTTAACCCGGATTCCCCATCAGTCTATTGTTCCCTTCCATCGCACACCAAGCCACCACAATCAATTTTGTCTCGAAAGGTGCGGCATGGTAAACTCCCGCGCTGTTTTAAGCATTCTTAATCACCCTTGACACCATGAATCAATTCGCCAAAGAAACCCTGCCAGTAAGCCTCGAAGAAGAGATGCGCAAGTCCTACCTGGACTATGCGATGAGCGTTATTGTCGGACGCGCGCTGCCGGATGTGCGCGACGGTCTGAAGCCGGTGCACCGCCGCGTGTTGTTCGCCATGCACGAGCTGTCCAATGACTGGAACCGCGCTTACAAAAAATCGGCGCGTATCGTCGGTGACGTGATCGGTAAATACCATCCGCACGGCG
>CAZMWC010000008.1:0-21992 GCA_964569805.1 uncultured Gallionella sp. | reverse complement strand
TGTCTACATCCAAAGGTTTGATGACCGACCGCAAAGCGCGCGCCAATGGTATTGGCGGTGAAGTGCTGTGCGTAGTCGCGTAGTGAGGTAATCATGTCTAGAGTTGCCAAGAATCCTGTTGTTGTGCCTGGCGGTGTTGAAGTCGTGCAGGGCGCAGGTGAAATTTCGATGAAGGGGCCGATGGGTACCCTTAAGCAAGTCTTGCCGGGTGATGTGAGCGTGGAGCGCGAGGGCGACAGCCTGTTGTGCAAGGCGCAGAACGACTCCACTCAAGCCAACGCGATGTCCGGTACGATCCGCGCATTGCTGGCTAACATGGTGCAGGGTGTGAGCAAGGGTTTTGAGCGTAAGCTGAGCCTGGTTGGCGTGGGTTATCGTGCGCAGGCCGCCGGTGATACGCTGAACCTGACCCTGGGTTTTTCTCATCCGGTCACCTACAAGATGCCTGCTGGTATCAAGGTCGAAACGCCGACGCAAACTGAAATCCTGTTAAAGGGCGCCGACAAGCAGCGTGTCGGACAAGTTGCTGCTGAAATTCGTGCCTTCCGCGAACCTGAACCATACAAGGGCAAGGGTGTGCGCTACAGCGATGAAGTGGTGATCCTGAAAGAAACCAAGAAGAAATAATTGAGGCGGATATGTTGAACAAGAATGAATCACGTCAGCGCAGGGCACGCAAAACCCGTGCACGCATTGCTGAGAAAAAAACAGTACGTCTGGCTGTCCATCGTACTAACTTGCATATTTATGCCCAGATAATCTCTGCTTGCGGCACTAAAGTTCTGGCAAGTGCCTCTAGTATAGAAGCGGATGTGCGCAAAGATCTGGCGAATGGTGGCAACAAGGCATCTGCGGCCATAGTGGGTAAGCGCATCGCCGAAAAGGCGAAGACTGCTGGAATTACTCAGGTGGCATTTGATCGTTCCGGTAACCGGTATCATGGCCGTGTCAAGGCGTTGGCTGAAGCTGCGCGTGAACATGGTCTGCAGTTCTAATTGGAGTTGAATGATGGCTAAGCCGCAAGGAAAAATGCAGCAACAGGAAGATCGTGATGACGGCATGATCGAAAAAATGATCTCCGTGAACCGCGTCACCAAAGTGGTTAAAGGTGGCCGTATCATGGGTTTCGCCGCACTGACCGTGGTTGGTGATGGTGATGGCCGTATCGCGATGGGTAAAGGAAAATCCAAGGAAGTTCCGGTTGCTGTGCAAAAAGCAATGGATGAAGCACGTCGTAATCTGGCAAAAGTAAATTTGAAGAACGGCACTTTGCACCACACCGTGATCGGTAAGCATGGGGCGGCAAAAGTATTGATGCAGCCCGCTTCCGAGGGCACGGGCATTATTGCTGGCGGCGCGATGCGGGCGGTATTCGAGGCTGTTGGGGTGCGCGATGTACTGGCTAAATGTATTGGTTCGAGTAATCCTTACAATGTGGTACGTGCCACATTGAACGGCTTGAAAGCATTGAATTCGCCATCCGAGATTGCTGCAAAACGCGGCAAGAACATTGACGAAATTTTGGGGTAAGACATGACCGAGACCAAAACTATCAAAGTGACGCAGATCAGAAGTCTGATTGGAACCAAGCAGTCACATCGGGATACCATTCGCGGCTTGGGCCTGCGTCGTATCAACCACACCGTGCAACTGGAGGATACTCCTTGCGTGCGCGGCATGATTAATAAAGTGTTCTATCTGGTTAAGTGCGAGGCATAAAAATGCAACTCAATAATATTCAGGCTGCACAAGGTGCCAAGCATGCCAAACGTCGTGTTGGTCGCGGTATCGGCTCCGGCTTGGGCAAGACTGCAGGGCGTGGGCACAAGGGGCAAAAATCTCGTGCTGGCGGCTTTCATAAAGTTGGCTTTGAAGGCGGTCAGATGCCGTTGCAGCGCCGCTTGCCAAAGCGCGGCTTCGTCTCTTTGACACGCAACGACACGGCACAAGTTCGTTTGTCCGATTTGCAAAAATTGCCGGTTGATAGCATTGATCTGCTGGCGTTGAAGCAAGCCGGTGTGATCTCTGCGAATGCCTTGACTGTTAAAGTTTTCCTGTGTGGTGAGATTTCACGTGCAGTGAAGCTGCAGGGTTTGAAGGTAACCAAGGGTGCACGTGCAGCGATCGAAGCCGCTGGCGGCAGCATCGCTGAATAGGGTTGGTACGTGAGTTCAACAGTTGCTAAAGGTGTCAAGGGTAAGTACGGTGATTTAGGCCAGCGCCTTTGGTTCTTGCTGGGTGCGCTAGTTGTGTTCCGTGTGGGCGCACACATTCCTGTTCCGGGGATCGATCCAACAGTGTTGGCGGATCTGTTCAAGTCACAAAAAAGCGGCATCTTGGGCATGTTTAACATGTTCTCGGGTGGCGCACTGGAGCGATTCACGATTTTTGCGCTGGGCATCATGCCCTATATATCAGCGTCTATCATTATGCAGTTGGCGGCGATAGCGGTTCCGCATCTTGAGCAATTGAAGAAAGAGGGCGAAGCCGGCCGCCGCAAGATAACGCAATACACGCGTTATGGAACATTGGTGTTGGCGCTATTCCAGGCCTTCGGCATTTCGGTGGCGTTGCAGTCGCAACCTGGATTGGTGCCAAATCCGGGGGGGATGTTCCAGATGACATCAGTGATTACCTTGGTAACCGGAACAATGTTTCTGATGTGGCTGGGTGAGCAGATAACTGAACGCGGTTTGGGTAATGGTATTTCGCTGATTATTTTTGCAGGTATTGCGGCAGGATTGCCCAGTGCGATTGGCAGTACTTTGGAATTGGCACGCACCGGAGCCTTTTCGATACCGCTAGTGTTGTTGTTGTTCTTTGGTGCGATTGCGGTAACGGCGCTGGTGGTGTTCGTCGAACGCGGGCAGCGCAAGATATTGGTGAATTATGCCAAACGCCAGGTGGGTAACAAAATTTACGGTGGACAAAGCTCGCATTTGCCGTTGAAGTTGAATATGGCTGGTGTGATACCGCCGATCTTTGCATCCAGTATCATTTTGTTCCCTGCAACGATTGCGGGTTGGTTCGGTAGTGGGCATGGCATGAATTGGTTGAAGGATGTCAGCGAGAAATTGTCCCCTGGGCAACCGATTTATGTATTGGTATATGCGGCGGCAATTGTGTTCTTCTGTTTCTTCTACACGGCGCTGGTGTTCAGCCCGAAGGAAACTGCAGACAACTTGAAGAAGAGTGGTGCGTTTTTGCCGGGTATTCGCCCTGGTGAGCAAACTGCGCGTTATGTTGAAAAGATCATGCTGCGCCTGACCATGGTTGGTGCGGTGTACATCACGCTGGTTTGTTTGCTGCCGGAATTTTTGGTGGTCAAGTGGAACGTACCGTTTTACTTTGGCGGCACATCACTGTTGATTCTGGTGGTTGTGACGATGGATTTTATGGCACAAGTGCAGTCTTATTTGATGACGCATCAGTATGAAAACCTGCTGAAAAAAGCCAATTTTAAGGGTGGGTTTACGGGCTAATGGCTAAAGAAGATGTGATTCAGATGCAAGGCGAGATAGAGGAATCGTTGCCGAATGCAACCTTCCGAATCAAGCTGGAAAACGGCCATGTGGTATTGGGGCATATCTCGGGGAAAATGCGTATGCACTATATTCGTATTCTCCCCGGTGACAAAGTGACGGTTGAATTGACACCATATGATTTAAGTAAAGCGCGTATTGTTTTCCGTGCGAAATAGTCGAAGGAAGTGAGGAGAAACAAATGAGAGTCCAAGCATCAGTAAAAAAGATTTGCCGCAACTGCAAAATCGTTATTCGCAAACGCGTGGTACGTGTGATTTGTTCAGAGCCACGCCACAAGCAACGCCAAGGTTGATTGAGTAAAGTCGGTCTTGGATGTTATAATTTTTGTCTTTCAAAAGATAGGGTAGCTGCATGGCACGTATTGCAGGGGTAAATATCCCCAACCATCAACACACTGTGATTGCCTTAACCGCAATCTACGGTATCGGCCGCACACGTTCGCAAAGTATTTGCGCGTTGGCGGGAGTGAATTCCGCCACCAAGATGAAAGATTTGACCGACGCAGAGGTTGAAAAGCTGCGCGAGCAAGTCGCCAAGTTCACCGTGGAGGGTGATTTGCGTCGTGAAACAACGATGAACATCAAGCGTTTGATGGATCTGGGTTGTTATCGTGGCGTGCGTCACCGTCGTGGCCTGCCATGTCGCGGCCAGCGCACTCGCACCAATGCGCGCACTCGCAAGGGGCCGCGCAAGGCGATTGCCGGCGCCAAAAAGTAAGTTTGCTATAACGTGTTAGAGGGATAGATTATGGCCAAGCCAAGCACGAAAGTGCGCAAAAAAGTTAAAAAGAACGTTGCCGAGGGAGTAGCTCACGTTCACGCTTCTTTTAACAACACCATCATTACCATTACGGATCGCCAAGGAAATGCCTTGGCTTGGTCCACCAGCGGTGCGCAGGGGTTCAAGGGCTCTCGTAAGAGCACACCATTTGCCGCACAGGTCGCCGCCGAAGTGGTTGGCAAATCTGCTCAGGAATGTGGTGTGAAAAATCTTGAAGTACGCATCAAGGGCCCGGGTCCCGGTCGTGAGTCCGCAGTGCGTGCGTTGAATGCCGCTGGTTTCAAAATCACCAGCATCTCGGACATCACCCCGGTGCCGCACAACGGTTGCCGTCCGCCTAAAAAGCGTCGTATTTAACTGCTATTTAATTTTTTGGGGGAAGTCAATCTTGGCTAGAAATCTTGATCCAAAGTGCCGTCAGTGCCGCCGTGAAGGTGAGAAGCTGTTTCTGAAGGGTGAGAAGTGCTTTACCGATAAGTGTGCCGTCGAGCGCAGGGCGTATCCGCCCGGCCAGCATGGGCAAAAGAAAAATACCCGTCTGTCCGAATACGGTGGCCAGTTGCGCGAAAAGCAAAAAGTGCGCCGTATTTACGGTGTACTGGAAAAACAATTCCGTTTGACCTACAAGCAGGCCGAAAGCCAGCGCGGTATCACCGGTGAAAGCTTGTTGCAGATATTGGAATCACGTCTGGACAATGTCAGTTTCCGCATGGGCTTTGGCGCATCGCGTGCCGAGGCGCGCCAAGTAGTGCGCCACAACGGACTGTTGGTGAACGGCCGTCGTGTGAACATCCCTTCCTATCAGGTGCGTCCGGGCGACGTGGTTGAGGTGGTTGAGAAGTCCAGAGCGCAACTGCGCATCAAGGCAGCGCTTACTGCAGCTGAACAGCGTGGCTTCCCGGAATGGATTGAAATGGACACCAAAGCATTCAAAGGGACATACAAGGCCAAACCGCAACGTGCTGAACTGCCAGCAACCATCAACGAGCATCTCGTAGTTGAGTTGTATTCCAAGTAATCCACGCGGAGTAGAGTATGCCTAAGAACGAATTTTTAAAGCCCCGCATCATTGATGTGCAAAAGACATCTGCTACCAAAGCCAAGGTGGTTATGGAGCCTTTTGAGCGCGGCTACGGCCACACGTTGGGCAATGCCCTGCGCCGCATCATGCTGTCTTCCATGTGCGGTGCTGCGCCGACCGAAGTGAAGATTGCGGGCGTGTTGCATGAGTACGCAACCATAGATGGCGTGCAGGAAGATGTCGTTGATATTTTGCTGAACCTGAAGGGTGTGGTGCTGCGTTTGCATAACTTACAAGAGGTTGTGCTGACCATCAAAAAGGATGGTCCCGCAGTTGTTACTGCTGCGGATATCAGCGGCAATGCCGATGTGGAAGTGCTGAATCCGGATCACGTGATTGCGCATCTGACTGTTGGTGGCAAGCTGGACATGCAGATCAAGGTTGAGCAGGGGCGCGGTTACATGTCGGCGATTGCCAGAGCGGTACCGAATGAAACCCGTGCAGTCGGCCATATCGCACTGGATGCTTCGTTTAGCCCGGTTAGCCGTGTTAGCTATTCTGTTGAAAGCGCGCGTGTGGAGCAACGCACCGACCTTGATAAGCTGGTGATGCACATTGAAACCAATGGCGCAGTTGATCCTGAACAAGCAATTCGCAATGCAGCGCGTATTTTGGTGGATCAGTTTTCTGTGTTTGCTGCCCTGGAAGGCACGGAGCCTGTTGTTGAGAAGGTGCATGCTCCCAAGGTTGATCCTATCCTGCTGCGCCCGGTAGATGATCTGGAACTGACTCCGCGCTCTTCCAATTGCCTCAAGGCGCAAAGCATTCACTATATTGGCGATTTGATTCAGTACACTGAAAACGATCTGTTGCGCACCCCGAATCTGGGTCGCAAGTCGTTGAATGAAATCAAGCAGGTTCTTGCCGAGCACAATTTGTCGCTGGGTATGAAGCTGGAAAACTGGCCTGTTGCTGCTGTTTAAGCAGACAGCGCATTTTAAGAAGTTCAAGAGAGGCAAATCATGCGTCACCGTTTAGGCTTAAGAAAACTTAATCGCACCAGCAGTCATCGTTTGGCAATGTTCCGCAACATGACAGTATCTCTGTTGCGCCATGAAGTCATCAAAACAACTTTGCCAAAGGCCAAGGAATTGCGCCGTGTCGCAGAACCTATCCTGACACTGGGTAAGAACCCAAGTCTGGCAAATCGCCGTCTGGCTTTTGCGCGTTTGCGTGACCGCGAAATGGTTGTCAAGTTATTCGATGAACTTGGCCCGCGTTATGCGGCACGCAACGGTGGTTACCTGCGTATTTTGAAATTTGGTTTCCGTCAAGGTGATAATGCACCGATGGCGCTGATCGAGCTGATGGATCGCCCCGCCGATGCAACGGTGGTTGATGCAGAGTAAGCACTCCACTGCTTCAGCGGGTTACAAAAAGCCGGGTTATCCCGGCTTTTTGTTTGCTACACTTCACGTTCAATTTCACAGGGGGAATGAAATGGCAAACTGGTTCGAGGACAACTCACAATCCATAGGCCGCACACCATTGGTGCGACTGAATCGCATCACTGATGGTGCACCCGCCATCATCCTTGCAAAAATTGAAGGACGTAACCCTGCCTACTCCGTCAAATGCCGTATCGGTGCTGCGATGGTCGCGGATGCGGAACAGCGCGGACTGCTCGGTCCCGGTAAACATATTGTCGAGCCGACCAGTGGTAACACCGGCATTGCGCTGGCCTTTGTTGCGGCGGCGCGCGGTATTCCGCTCACGCTGACCATGCCGGAAACCATGAGCATCGAACGGCGCAAATTACTGGTTGCCTTTGGCGCTAAACTGGTGCTGACTGAAGGTGCCAAGGGCATGAGCGGCGCAATCGCCAAGGCAGAAGAAATCGTTGCCTCCGACCCGGAGCACTATGTCTTGCTGCAACAGTTCAAAAACCCGGCCAACCCGGCCATTCACGAACAAACCACCGGCCCGGAAATTTGGGACGATACTGACGGCAAGGTAGATATTTTCGTCTCCGGGGTCGGCACGGGCGGAACAATCACCGGCGTATCACGCTACATCAAACACACCAGGGGAAAAGCCATCACCTCGGTCGCTGTCGAACCGGCAGCCAGCCCTGTGCTCACCCAGCAGCGCGCTGGCGAGCCGCTGAAACCCGCACCGCACAAGATTCAGGGATTGGGGGCCGGTTTCATACCGGACACACTCGACCTGTCGCTGGTGGATGAGATCGAGCAAGTCTCCAACGAAGATGCGGTGCTGTATGCCCGCCGTCTGGCGCAGGAAGAGGGCATTCTGTCCGGTATTTCCTGCGGTGCTGCGGTCGCCGCCGCAGTACGGCAGGCCAAACGCCCGGAGAATGCGGGTAAGACTATTGTCGTCATTCTGCCTGACTCCGGCGAACGCTACCTCAGCTCGATACTGTTTGATGGGCTGTTCGATGAAAAGGGTGTTGCCGCTTGATGTGGTGAGCAGCAGGGGCGATTCATGAATCGCCCGTAAGGTGGTAAGTGGACTTACCCTTGGATACGCAGTGCCGCTCGCTCTACCCAACACTTACTACTCCCCGCGATTTTGCCGTTAAAAGGAATGCCATGCTGGAAATGTTTTATTCCGCCAATTTTTGGGTGGATGTGCTCAAAATCATCATAATCGACTTGCTGCTGTCGGGCGATAACGCGGTGGTGATTGCACTGGCGTGCCGCAACTTACCGGAAGCGCAACGTAAAAAAGGCATTCTGTTCGGTGTGGGCGGCGCAATTGGACTGCGCATCGTGCTGACCTTTTTTGCGGTAAGTTTGTTGTCGCTGCCTTATCTAAAACTGGTCGGTGCGTTGCTGCTGCTGTGGATCGGCATCAAACTGATCTTGCCCGAAGAAGAACACAGTAAAAGCAATATCAAGGCGGATACGCGCCTGCTTGGCGCGGTTAAGACTATCATCCTTGCCGATTTTGTGATGAGCTTGGATAACGTACTGGGCGTGGCGGCAGTGGCCAAGGGTAATGTGGGTTTGCTGGTGTTCGGTTTGCTGATCAGCATCCCGCTGATCGCGTGGAGCAGCCAACTGGTGTTGAAATTGATTGACCGTTTCCCATTCATCATTTATGCGGGTGGCGCACTGTTGGGCTATGTTGCGGGCGAAATGCTGGTCGGCGAAGCATTGTTCGCCAGCTTGGTTGAGTCGCGGCATTATTTGCATTGGCTGATGCCGGCGCTATGTGCGATGTTGGTGTTGGGAATCGGCGGCTGGCTGGCGATGCGTAAAGCCGTGGCGATCAAGGCGGTTGATCTGGTGGATGAGCAAATATCCGTTGTTGCGGATGATAAATAGCGAGGGTGCGATGATAAAAATACTGATTCCGGTGGATGGTTCGGACAATGCGTTGCGTGCGGTCAATCATGTGATTGAAAATATTGCGGCGCTAAAAGAAAGACCGCAATTGCTATTGCTGAACGTGCAATGGAACGTGGCAACGGGTAATGTCAAACTGTTTATCAATCAGGACACCATTAACGATTATTACCGTGAGCAGGGCATGGTGGCGCTGCAATCGGCACGTGCGGCGCTGGATGCCGCTGCATTACCCTACCAATACCACATCAGCATCGGCACGCCAGCGGAAGCGATCGCGCAGTATGCCAATGAACAGGCGGTTAGCCAGATCGTCATGGGTAGGCAAGGGCAGGGCGGTTTGCAATCCTTGTTGCTGGGCTCGGTCGTGCAAAAAGTACTGCACCTGACAGATTGCCCCGTGCTACTGGTTAAATAGTCCGGTGAGTATTTTTGTCGTCATGGGTGGCAGATTCAGCGTGATTGCGAGCACGAATTATCTAGATAATTCTCTATAAATAAAAAGGATTATGGTGCATTGCTGCAAAATACTTTAAGATTCGCCAAGCGAGAGCTAATTCAGTCTGTAACCTGCTGAAAACGGCTCTGGGTGGGTCGGACAATCGTGGGAGTGGCAATGAACAAGTGGTCGTTCTGGCAGAAGGACTGGTTTGTGGGGTTGCTGGTTGCCTTGGTATTTCTTGCTGGTGCGAACAGTGATCTGATCCAAAGCCTGGAGCGTAAGGCTTATGACTTGGGTGTGATGGCCTCTTCGCGCACCCCGAGTGACAAGATTGCGGTGATCGCCATTGATGACCAGAGCATCGCTAACCTCGGACGCTGGCCGTGGCCGCGCGAGATCCATGCCCGGATGATCGATATCCTGGCGGCGGGACATGTCAAGGTGATCGGCCATACGGCCTTTTTCTTCGAGCCGCAGGTTGATGCAGGACTGGAATATATCTACAAGATCGCCGGATTGCTTGGCAGGACTTCGGTGCTTGACTCTTCCCCCACCAAAAATCTGGCTGATGCTGCAAGTGCAGTCGATGCGGCAAGTTCAGCCGAGGCAGCAAGCACGGCCAGCGCAACCACCCCGCCCGAATTTGCCGAACTTGATGCCTTGCTCCTTGAAGCAAAGCAGAATCTCGATAATGACCAGAAACTCAGCGACAGCATAGCCAAGGCCAACGATGTACTGCTGGCGATGTTCTTCGAGCTGGGCGAACCGCAGGGCAAGCCGGATCAGACTTTGCCGGACTATGTGTTGCGCAATAATCTGGCGAGCGTGAAGCAGGCGGGCACTGTGGGCATGTTGCCGTTACCGGCGCAGGGTGTGTTGCCGCCGATACCTAACCTGGGCAGCAAGGCGCTGGCGCTCGGACATCTGAACAGCTTTCCGGATGTGGACGGCGCGGTGCGTACCGAACCGCTGGTGGTCAGCTATTATGACCAGTACTATCCCTCGCTATCGCTCATGCTGGCGGCGAAAAGCCTCAATCTCCAACCCAAGGATATCCATGTCAATCTTGGTGAAGGGGTGCAGCTGGGCGGCCTGCGGATCGCCACCGATCCCGCGTTGCAGATGCATACCTTTTTCTACAAGGACCATAATGGACGCGCAGCCTTCCCGGTGGATTCCTTCTACGATGTGTTCACCGGCAAAATTCCGGCGGATAAATACCGTGACAAGATCGTGCTGATCGGTGCCTCCGCAGCAGGCGTAGGTAGCTTACAGGTGACACCGGTGTCGGCGGGAATGGCGCCGGTGCTAACTTTGGCGCATTCGGTATCCAGCATCCTCAAGGGTGATTTCTTCGTCTCGCCAGGCTGGGCGAGATGGGCGCAGATCGGTGTGTTTCTGACGGTTGCGCTGTACCTGATCATGCTGCTGCCGCGCCTGAGCGCCGCTGTCGGTGCGATCGTTACCGTGGCGTTGTTCACGGTATTACTGGGGGCGCATTTCGTGTTGATGACGATGCAGGCGATGTGGCTGCAACTGATGTTACCCGCAGCACTGCTGCTGGCGGGGCACCTGTTGCTAACCACCAAGCGCTTCCTGATGACGGAGAAGGGTAAGCAGAAATCCGATGCCGATTCGGCGGAAAGCAACCGCATGCTTGGGCTGGCATTCCAGGGGCAGGGGCAGCTGGACATCGCTTTCGACAAATTCCGCAAGGTGCCGATCGACGACAGCCTGATGGAGGTTCTGTACAACCTGGGTCTGGATTTCGAGCGCAAGCGCCAGTTCAACAAGGCCGAGTCGGTGTTCAAGTACATGGCTGCGTACAACCAAAAATTCCGCGACCTGAACGAGCGTTTGGCGCAATCCAAGGCGATGTCGGAAACCGTCATCCTCGGCGGAGGCGGCGGCACCAATGCCAGCACCATGATGCTGAACAAGGCGGGCCTATCCAAACCGATGCTGGGGCGCTACGAAGTACAGAAGGAGCTGGGCAAGGGTGCGATGGGTGTGGTGTATTTGGGCAAGGATCCCAAGATCGGCCGCGTGGTGGCGATCAAGACCATGGCCTTGGCGCAGGAGTTCGAGGCGGACGAGTTGCAGGATGTGAAGGATCGTTTCTTCCGCGAGGCCGAAACAGCTGGCCGCCTGAACCATCCCAACATCGTGTCCATCTACGATGCTGGCGAAGAGCATGATCTCGCCTACATCGCGATGGAGTTCCTCAAGGGTAAAGATATGGTTCCCTATACCAAGCCGGACAATCTGTTGCCGCTGCCCAAGGTGATGAGCATCATCGCGCGCGTCGCCGATGCGCTGAATTACGCACACAAGCAGAACGTGGTACATCGCGACATCAAGCCGGCCAATATCATGTATGACGCTGAGACCGATACCCCCAAGGTGACCGACTTTGGCATCGCACGCATCACCGATTCTTCCAAAACCAAGACCGGCATGGTGCTGGGCACGCCGTCCTACATGTCGCCGGAGCAACTGGCCGGGAAAAAGATCGAGGGACACTCAGACCTGTTCTCGCTGGGGGTGAGTCTGTACCAACTGGCTTGTGGTAAGCTCCCGTTCGCGGGCGATTCGATGGCGCAACTAATGTATCGCATCGCCAATGAGCCACACACGGACATTCGAACGATCCGGCCAGATTTGCCGCCGTGTCTGGTGATGATTATCGACAAATCGCTGGCCAAGCAGGCGGAGAACCGATTCGTCAGCGGCGCGGTGATGGCCGAGGCATTGCGCCGGTGTGCGACATCCGCGAAAACAAGTACGCCGGCGGATATTACCGCTTGACGGCAATCATTTACATCCGATTTGCAGGGGTAAATTATGGAAGTGGCAGAAGCGCTTGAGATAGTCAGCCAAACTGATCCGGGTATGGTGCGCTCGCACAATGAGGATAGTGTCGCGCATGAACGGGCTTGTGGTTTGGTCGTGCTGGCAGACGGTATGGGTGGCTATAACGCGGGTGAAGTGGCGAGCGGCATCGCTGTCTCGGTGGTCACGACGGAGATTGCGCAGCGCCTGCAACATGCCAGCCCGATAGATCGCGATGATGCAAGCGGCGAGGAATTTGGGGTGTCGTTGCTGCGCGACAATATCCAGAAAGCAAACACTTCGATTTTCCAGGCTGCGCAGAGCCAGCCGCAATATGCCGGAATGGGCACGACTATCGTTTCAGGGCTGTTTTATGATAATCGCGTCGCTGTTGGCCATATTGGCGATTCGCGTATGTACCGGTTGCGTGGAGAAATGCTGGAAACCATTACACGCGATCATTCGTTGCTGCAGGAGCAGATTGATAGCGGCATAATCAGCGTTGAGGATGCGCGCTTTTCCAAGAACAAGAATCTGGTTACGCGGGCGGTCGGAATCGAGGCTGAGGCGATACCGGAAATCCATGTGCATGACGTGCTGGTAGGCGACATTTACCTGTTATGTTCAGACGGTTTGAACGACATGGTGGAGGATGATGATATTCAGAATACGCTCTATGCGATGCAGGGCAACTTGCCGCTTGCAGCAGATCAGTTGATCCAGATGGCGAATGATAATGGTGGTCGCGATAACGTCTCGGTGATACTGGTAAAAGTAAAAAGTGAATTTGCGGTGCCGCGAGGCTGGCTGACAAACTTGCTTAATTGGTTTAAAAAATAATCTGATCTGGATTAGCGGGGGTATGGCTATGGCTGCAAAATTGATACTCAGCATGGATGGGGTGGTGATCAAGGAATACCCATTGAGCAAGGAGCGGGTTACCATCGGGCGCAAGGCGCATAACGATATCGTCATTGATAATCTGGCGGTGAGTGGCGAACATGCGGCTGTTGTCACTATTCTGCATGACTCTTTCCTCGAGGATTTGAACAGCACCAATGGGCTGGAAGTAAATGGGGTGCAAACCAGAAAACACTTTTTGCAAAATAATGATTTGATCGAAATCGGCAAATACAAGCTGAAATATCTCAATGACCAGGTTGGTCAGGCCAGTGCGGCCGATTTTGAAAAGACCATGATATTGCGTGCCCCGCCCAAACAGACCACTCACGGTATTGAAAAAGCGGATGAGGCGGCCGATCCCACACAAAATCAAACCAGTCCGATCACACGGCAGGCAGAAGAAGTAACGGCAAAAACCGGCAGGTTTGGCTCGCCCCAGCCAGTTCCATCACAGGCCCCATTACCGGCTCCATTACCGGCCGTGCCGCCCTCTGTCGTTGCCGCGCCGGTGCCATCACAAGTTGCGGCAGTGCAGATACTGACCGGCCCTAACGCGGGCAAAGAGCTTGAGCTGGTGAAAAATCTTACAACGTTGGGCAAACCGGGTGTGCAGGTCGCCGTATTGACCCGTCGCCCGCATGGCTTTTTCATTACGCATGTCGAGGGAGCACATCATCCCATGGTGAACGGTCAGACACTGGGTGACCAGCCGCATCAATTGAATGATCACGACGTGATCGAGCTGGCTGGCATCAAGATGGAATTCTATTTCAAGGGGTAGTCAGATGACAGAGGTCAGAAGACAGAGGACAGAAGCGTTGTCGCGGCTTCGCCTTGCCTTGATTGAAAGGTTGCCGCGCAGCGGCAACAAAACCTCTGTCCTCTGGTGTGCGTCGTGAGAAAACACGCAATCTTGATCGTGCTGGGACTGCTGATATCCTTGCTTCTTGTTGGCAATGCAGCCCATTTATACAAATTGGGTATTGTCGATCGATTATCTAATATCCTTTACGACTATCGCTTGCAGTTGACGATGCCGCGCACGACGGATACACGTGTTGTCATACTCGACATAGATGAAGAAAGCCTCAAGGAAGAAGGCCGTTGGCCGTGGAGCAGGGATCGGCTTGCCCTGCTGGTGGATAAGCTGTTCGACAAGTACGGTATCGCGGTGGTTGGCTTCGATATTGTGTTTGCTGAAAAAGACGATAGTTCCGGGCTCAAGGTGTTGCAGCGGATCGGGCAAAATCAACTCAAGAGCGATGCTCAATTCCAGGCGACATTGGCGCAGATCAAACCGCAGCTCGAATACGACAAACTGTTCGCCGATAGAATCAAGAATCGCAATGTGGTGTTGGGTTATTACCTGACCAACCAGAAAGGCGACAACGTTTCCGGGATGCTACCCGAGCCGGTATTCACGGCAGATTCATTCAAAGGCCGCACAATCGCATTTACATCGTGGAATGGCTACGGAGCGAATCTGCCGGAGTTGCAAAAATCCGCCGCATCAGCCGGACACTTCAATCCGATTGTGGATGTCGATGGAGTGGTGCGCCGGGTGCCGATGCTGGCGGAATATAAAGGAGCGTATTACGAGTCGCTATCTTTGGCGATGGTGCGCACCCTGCTCGGACATCCAAAAATATCGCCCGGTTTTGCCGAAGAAAAAGCGGGTGGTTACGCGGATCTGGAGTGGCTGCAAGTGGATGCGAATGGCGGTAAGTTCAGAATCCCGGTAGACAGTGATGTGGCCACTTTTGTACCGTACCGTGGCGGGCAAGGGAGCTATCGTTATATTTCTGCCGCAGACGTATTGCATGACCGGGTCGGGATCGAGCAACTCAAGGGCAAGATCGTGCTGGTGGGAACAACCGCGCCGGGGCTGCTGGATATGCGCGCCACGCCGGTGGCCGAGGTTTACCCGGGAGTGGAGGTTCACGCCAACATGATTTCCGGCATCCTCGATCAGAATTTGAAAGAGAGGCCCGCCTATATGCTGGGTGCCGAGGCAGTTTGGCTATTGTTGATCGGTATTGCCTTGAGCTTCTTGTTGCCGAGGTTGGGCGCAACCAGAGGGATACTGGTCTCGGTGTTCGCATTTGCCGTCACACAGGGGGTGAGCCTGCTTGCCTGGCACTACGGTAATCTGTTGATGCCGGTGGCGAACAGCCTGGTGATGATCGCTTTGCTGTTTGCGCTGAATATGTCTTATGGTTACTTCGTTGAGTCGCGCACCAAGCGCCAGATTACCGGGCTGTTCGGACAGTATGTGCCGAGTGAATTGGTCGAGGAAATGGCAGAGCATCCTGAAAGTGTGTCCATGGAAGGTGAAAGCCGCGAAATGACTATCTTGTTTTCCGATGTGCGCGGGTTCACCACCATTTCGGAAGGCTTGGATCCGAAAGAATTGACACTGTTGATGAATGAGTTTTTGACACCGTTGTCGCGCATTGTTTACAAGCATCGCGGTACCATCGACAAATACATGGGCGACTGCATCATGGCATTCTGGGGCGCGCCGTTGCCGGATGCGACCCATGCGCGTAATGCCATATTGGCGGGTATCGAGATGCAGGCGACGCTGGCAGCCTTGCAGCCGCATTTTAAGGAGCGTGGTTGGCCGGAGATTCATGTGGGTGTCGGAATTAACAGCGGGCGCGTTAGCGTCGGCAACATGGGTTCCGAAGTGCGCGTGGCTTACACGGTGATGGGTGATGAAGTGAATCTGGCATCCCGTCTGGAAGGCATTACCAAGCAATACGGCGTAGGCATTGTTGTCGGAGAGAACACTCGGAAGGCAGTCACTGATTTCATTTATCGCGAGCTGGATCATGTGCGTGTAAAAGGGAAAGACAAGCCAATTGCAATTTATGAGCCGATTGGGTTAGCTTCTGAAGTGGGCAAGGAGATGCAGGATGAAATCAAACTGTTCCATGAAGTGCGCCGCCTGTATCGTAGCCAGGACTGGGATCAGGCCGAATTGCAGCTGATGAATCTGCAACGCATGTCGCCGGATACCGCGCTATACAAGATATATGCGGACCGTGTCGGCTATTTCCGCAATAATCCGCCAGATGCAGATTGGGATGGCGTGTTCGTGTTTCAGACCAAGTAGTGGGTAGGGGCGATTCATGAATCGCCCGTACGCACCAAAATAAAGGTGACTGAACAATGAAGCTTAGAATTCTGGGATGTAGCGGTGGGATCGGTGGCAATCTGCGCACCACGTCATTTCTGCTTGATCATGATGTGCTGATTGATGCGGGCACAGGCGTTGGTGAGCTCAGCCTTACTGAGATCAGCCTGATTGACCATGTTTTCGTCACGCACTCACATCTCGACCACATCGCCTGTATTCCATTCATGGTCGACAGCGCATGGTTCATGCGTGACCGTCCGTTGACTATTTATGCTATCGGAGAAACGCTCGATATTCTCAAACAACATGTTTTCAACTGGAAAGTCTGGCCGGATTTTTGTGAAATTCCAAACATACAGCGGCCTTCCATGCGTTATCAATCGATAGAGTTGGGTGAAACAGTCGTGCTGAATGGGCGCAAAATAACCTCCATACCGGCCAATCATGCCGTGCCAGCGGTTGGCTATCATCTGGACAGCGGTGCGGCGAGCCTGGTGTTCAGCGGGGACACCACCACCATGGAGGCATCCTGGGAGGTCATCAACAAAATTGAGAATTTGCGTTATCTGATTATTGAAACCGCCTTCTCGGATAGTGAAAAAGAACTGGCGATCCTTTCCAAGCATCTCTGCCCCAGTTTACTGATTGAGGAATTGAAAAAATTCCGGCGCGAGGCGGATGTGTTTATCACCCACCTCAAGCCCGGTGAAGTGGAGTTGACCATGCAGCAGATTGAAAACGGTGATCATGATCGATGCATTAGAATGTTGCTGAACAATCAGGAATTCGAATTCTAAGAATACGATGGTTTACCCACTTGACATCAAAGTTCTAGCCGGCCTGGAGCCGATTTCTTCGTTTGGCCCGGCGCGGCTGCGCGAATTGCTCGACTATTGCCGTATCGAGAACGTGCCGGAAGGGAGGGCACTGTTCAAGGCGCACGGTTTGCAGGGACAATCGGTTTACCTGATTCGTGGCGAGATCGAACTGGTTTATCAGGATGGCAACAAAGTAGTGATGAATGCGCAGTCTGAATGGGCCAAACACCCGTTGGGCAAACGCCAGCCCGATATTCTCTCTGCTACCGCATTGTGTGACAGCCAGTTATTGCGCATTGATGATGAATTACTGGATCGGATGGTAACGTTCGACCAATTTTCGCAGCATGACTGGGAGGGTTCTCCACGCGCAACGGACAGCACCGAGGAACGTTCTGATGTCTCGACCAGCATCAAACGCCTGCTGACTTCCAGCATGTTCAGTGCGGATAATCTCAAGAATGGGCCACTGGCGCACTTGCCGATGACCAACATCAGCGCGTTGTTGCAGCGTATCGAGGCGATTGCCGTATGGGCGGGTGATGTCATCATCCGCGAGGGAGACGAGGGTGATTATTACTACCTGATTGATAGCGGTCGCGCCCAGGTGACGCGCCATGTGGGCGGCGTAGATATGCCGCTTGCCGACCTAAAGGCTGGCGATGTATTCGGCGAGGAGGCGCTTATCTCGGGCGCAAAACGCAACGCGACCATCACCATGAAGTCCAACGGCGTGCTGTTGCGTCTTGGGCGGCAGGATTTTCTGGCGCTGTTGCAAGAACCGCTGCTGCATAAATTGAACTACGAGCAAGCCAAGCAGGCCGTGGCGCAGGGTGCCGTGTGGCTGGATGTGCGCCACCCTCCGGAATATCGCTATGACAAGCTGCGCGGCGCAATGAATGTGCCGCTGAATGACATACGTAACGCGGTAGGTGTGTTGGACCGCAGCAAAAAGTACATCGCGTACTGCCAGAGTGGGCGGCGCAGTGCCGCCGCCGCATTTATTCTGGCGCAGGCAGGGTATGACGTGCAGGTGCTGGACGGTGGTTTGTGGTCGGTGCCGAAATCGGCGCAACAGTAGAGGCGATTCATGAATCGCCCGTATTGCGACGAGATTTGGATTTTTAGAGGTATCTTAAATTGCAGGGGCAGGTAATGGGTATGGCAATGGCAGTCGACAATGCGGCGGGTAGTGCCGGTGAAATGGGCATCAAGCTCGAATTCACCAGGAATCTCAATCACGTCATCAACAAGATACATGCCACCAGCAATATTGACGAGATCATGCTGGATGTCAGCAAGGATATCTGTGTGCTGTTCAATGCGGACCGGCTGACCATTTATGTGGTGGGTGAAGACAAGGCATCGCTGGTTTCCAAGGTCAAAACAGGGCTTAACTCGTTCAAGGATCTCAAGCTGCCTATCGCCGAGCAGAGCGTCGCCGGTTATGCTGCAATGCATAAAAAAATGCTCAACATCAAAGATGTCTATGATGAAAAAGAGCTGGCTAGCTACAGTAATCACCTGCGTTTTTTGCAGGAGGTCGATAAACGTACCGGTTATCGCACCAAACAAATGCTGGTTGCACCGATTCTGGATTCCAACAGCGGCGATCTCGTCGGCATCATTCAGGTCATCAATAGCAAGGCGGGCGCTCCCTTCGCGACAATAGTCGAAGAAGGTGTGCAAGAGCTGGCACAAACCATGGCGGTGGCGCTACGGCAGCGCCAGCAGAGCAGCATAGTCAAAACCAAATACGACTATCTGGTTGCCGATGCGGTGTTGTCCGCTGCCGAATTCGAATTGGCTACCCGTACTGCACGGCGCAAGGGAGTCGATATCGAAGAGGTGCTGATCGACGAATTTCAAGTCAGTGTTGCGGCGCTGGGCAAGGCATTATCCAGTTTCTTCGGGGTTGCTTACGAACCCTACAAACCGGATCGCATTAAGCCCGCTGACCTGCTGAAAAATTTGAAGCGCGAATATGTCGGGAGCAGCCACTGGATACCGATCGAGGAAACCCAGGAGGGGCTGCTGATCTTGACTACCGACCCGGAGCGGATCCAAGCCTCGCGGGTAGTCAACAATATCTTCCCCAAAAACCGGCTGGTCTATAAAGTTTGCTCGCAGCGCGAATTCAAGCAAACGCTGGATTTGTTCTATGGCGGGGGCACCTCTGCCGACTCTACTGGCGGTTTTGTGGCGGACGAATCGTCCATGGACGATTTGCTGTCCAGCCTCGGCGGTGATGAAGAGGAAAGTGCGGCTGTTAGCCAGGATGATGTTAGCGCTGCGGCCGATAATGAGCTAGTCAAACTGGTGAACAAGATCATCGTGGACAGCTACCGGATGGGCGCTTCCGATATCCATATCGAGCCGGGCGTGGGCAAGGCAAAGACGCAGATTCGCGTACGCAAGGACGGCTCGCTGATCAACTACATCGAGGTGCCGTCCACCTATCGCAATGCTTTGGTGACGCGCCTCAAAATCATGTGTGATCTGGATATTTCCGAGAAGCGCAAACCGCAGGATGGCAAGATCAAGTTCAAAAAATACGGCCCGCTGGACATCGAGTTGCGCGTCGCGACCATTCCCTCGCAGGGCGGTGTGGAAGACGTGGTGATGCGTATCCTCGCTTCCGGCGAACCGTTGCCGCTGGAGAAGATGGGCTTCTCGGCACGTAATAACGAGTTGATCAAGGCGACGGTCAGCAAGCCATACGGACTGTTCTTCGTCTGTGGCCCGACCGGCTCAGGTAAAACCACCACGCTGCACTCCATCCTAAAATACATCAACAAGCCGGACACCAAGATATGGACCGCCGAAGACCCGGTGGAAATTACCCAGAAAGGTCTGCGTCAGGTACAGATCAACAAAAAGGCCGGGCTGGATTTCGCCACCATCATGCGCGCCTTCCTGCGCGCCGACCCGGACGTGATCATGGTCGGCGAAATGCGCGACAAGGAGACGGTGTCCATCGGCATCGAAGCCTCGCTCACCGGCCACCTGGTGTTCGCCACCCTGCACACCAACAGCGCGCCGGAATCCATCAACCGCCTGCTCGACATGGGCATGGATCCATTCAATTTTGCCGACGCGCTGCTCGGTATTCTGGCGCAGCGTTTGGGCAAGCGTTTGTGCGGCGACTGCAAGAAACCGCATATCGCGACCGCCGAAGAAATAAAATCCATGCTTACCGAGTACAGCGGTGAATTGACTAATACTGCAACCTGGAAGAAAGACCCGACTGCCGCGATGAAAGTGCTGTATGCGGATTGGGTCAAGCTGTTCGCCGATGACAAGGGGCAATTCACGCTGTATGAACCGGTCGGCTGCGAGAAATGTACCGGCACCGGCTATCGCGGGCGGGTCGGCTTGCACGAACTGCTGATCGGCACCGATCCGATCAAGAAGGCGATTCAGGAACATGCGCGTGTCGCCGAGCTTTTGGCGATCGCGCTGGACGAAGGGATGCATACCCTGAAACAGGACGGCATGGAGAAGGTGTTGCAAGGCATTACCGACATGCATCAGATACGCGCGGTCTGCATCAAGTAGGGGCAATTCACGAATTGCCCGTTCGTGGGGGTGTTCACGAATTGTCCGTGCCCCTTGCCCCATAACTGTTGCATGGTTGGCGCGTGAGCCCTGCGCCATCCCTCTCTACTTCTGGCAATTCCCGCAGTAAAAACTGGAGCGCTGCCCCTGCCGGATTTGCTTGATGCGCTTGCCACACCTGCGGCACGGTTCGCCGCCGCGCCCATACACCCAATAATGTTGCTGGAAATAGCCGGGCTGCCCGGCAGTGTCCACGAAATCGCGCAGGCTGCTGCCGCCGAGTTTGATGGCTTCTGCCAGTGTTGCGCGGATTTCCTTCACCAATTTCTCACAGCGCGGCAGGCTGAGCTTCCCGGCAGCAAGTTGCGGTTTGATACCGGCGCGGAACAGCGCCTCGTTGGCGTAGATGTTGCCCACGCCGACCACGACATGGTTGTCCATGAGGCACTGCTTGATAGCGATGCTGCGGCCGCGCGTGGCTTGATAAAAATAGCGCGCATCGAAGCCGTTTTTTCCATGTTCGTCCGGCAGCGGCTCCGGCCCGAGCGCGGCGAGCAGCGGGTGCAGCATGGGGTCGCCCACATGCCACAGCACCGCGCCGAAGCGGCGCGGGTCGCGCAAGCGCACCAGCATGCCGTTATCCAGCACCAGATCGAAATGGTCGTGCTTCTCCGGCAGCGTAGCGGCAGGCAAGATGCGCAGGCTGCCGGACATGCCCAGATGCAGAATCAGCGTGCCGTGCTCGAATCCGATCAACAGATATTTCGCGCGACGTTGGAGCGAGCGGATTGTGCCTCCGCGCAACAGCTTGGGTAAATTCTTCGGAATCGGCCACCGCAGTTTGGCATTGCGGATGACGACATCGGCCACCGTCTTCCCGGTGAGATGCGGCGCAAGGCCGCGCAGGGTAGTTTCGACTTCGGGTAGTTCGGGCATGACGGGCGGATATTTTTTCCGGCAGATTGCTAGTGTACTGTTACACGCTAAATGGCGCTTATAGAGCCCGGCAAAAACGTCAGGACAAGGCGTGGTGCGAAGGCAATGGCCGCACCCTTGTCGAGCGCCGCAACGCGGTCATGGCGTTTTTGCCGGGCTCCCTCCGGGCGAGCCCCTGAAGAGCCATCTGCCGCGTTGCGCCTGCTTACAATAGAACGACTATTGCCGCGCAGGCGCGCCTTGCATCTGACTCTTCAGGGACTCGCTATAAGTGTCATTTAGCGTGTAACAGTACACTAAATTTGCAAAAGACTATTGCGACCCCAACGTATTCCTGCGCTTTTGCGGAGTCCGGGTTGCATGTCGGGTTAGGCTTGGCGATGGCTCTACAAGACGTCCTGTAACGTACTTGTGAAGGACGCTGGCCATTAACGTTTGATAAGGCATACCTTCTTCAAGTGCTCGGGCTTGAATATCCATCAAGTCTGGAGTGGACAGGCGAATGTTGACCCGCTTTTCCTTGAGAAAAGTAGCTGTGGCAGAGGCTTTGAATTTTGCCAACTTTGCCTTTGAAGGGGAGGTGGACTTGAGTTCACCCTTTTCATAGGCATCCAAAATATCTTTCTCAAATGCATCAAGTTTTTTCA
>CAZMWC010000007.1:0-22495 GCA_964569805.1 uncultured Gallionella sp. | reverse complement strand
CAGCTAAAAAAGCCGTTGCCAAAAAACCGGCAGCCAAGCCAGCAGCTAAAAAAGCTGTAGCAAAAAAACCGGCAGCGAAACCAGCAGCCAAAAAAGCCGTTGCCAAAAAACCGGTCGGCGGCATTCTGAAAGCGTAGTTTTTGCCTCGCAAGGGGCGGCCTGCTTTTCCGCCCTTTTTTATTTCCAAAGCGAATTGGCCACGCCGCCCATGCAGAGGCGCGGTGGGTTGCGCCTGCGCTATCAAGGCGCTTGCCGCTTTTGCAGAGGTGAATTTATTGCCTGCGGGCGAGTGAATTCGCCTCTCTTGCCCTGATGGCTAAATCAGGAAGATCGTCGCCAACCCCAAGAAAATGAAGAACCCGCCGCTGTCAGTAATGGCGGTGATCATTACGCTGGAGCCTGCAGCGGGGTCGCGCCCGAGGCGGTGTAGCGTTAATGGAATCAGCACGCCAAGCGATGCGGCCACCAGCAGGTTTAGCACCATCGCCAGCGTCATTACCAGACTGAGCGGGATGCTGTGGTAAATGAGGAAGGCGAACATGCCGACCAGCCCCCCCCAGATCAGGCCATTCAGCCCGCTCACGCCGATTTCCTTGATGAATAGTTTGCGGGCATTGCCGCTCTTGATCTGCCCCAGCGCCAAGGCGCGCACAATCATGGTGATAGTCTGGTTGCCGGAATTTCCGCCGATGCCGGCGATAATAGGCATCAGCGCCGCCAGCGCCACCAGCTTTTCGATGGAATTCTCGAATATGCCGATCACGCGCGAGGCGATGAAGGCCGTGATCAGGTTCAGCGCCAGCCATGTCCAGCGGTTTTGCACGCTCTTCCATACCGACGCGAAAATATCTTCCTCTTCGCGCAAGCCCGCCTGGTTGAGCAAGTCGCTATCCGATTCCTCGCGGATGAAGTCCAGCACCACGTTCACCGTCACGCGCCCAACCAGTTTGCCATCCTCATCCACTACCGGTGCCGACACCAGATCGTAACGTTCAAATGCCTGTGCGGCCTGATCTGCTTTTTCGTCCGGATGCAGTTGGATGGTGTCGGCCAGCATCAGATCGGCGACCGTGGTGTCCGGCTCGTTGACCACGATCAGGTTGATTGGCAGTACGCCTTTGAAGCGGTCATCGCGGTCGGTCACGAACACCTGGTCGGTATGGTCGGGCAGTTCGTCGAAGCGGCGCAGGTAGCGCGACACCACTTCCAATGTCACGTCCTCGCGCACATGGATCATATTGAAATCCATTAGCGCGCCGACCGAATCTTCCGAGTACGACATCGCCTCGCGCAATTGCTCGCGCTCATCGACAGAGAGCGACTTGAACACATCGCGCATCACATGTTGCGGCAAGTCAGGCGCAAGATCGGCGAGCTCGTCGGTGTCGAGCTGCTCGGCAGCTTCACGCAACTCATCACGGCTCATCGTCGCGATCAGCGAATCGCGCACCGCATCCGACACCTCGATCAGTATCTCGCCGTCGCGCTCCGATTTGACCAAGTCCCATACCAGCAGACGCTGTTCGATGGGCAGGGCTTCGAGAATGTAGGCGATGTCCGCGGGGTGCAGGCTGTCGAGTTTGTGCCGCAGTTCGGCGAGATGTTGCTTGTGCAGCAGGGTATCAACCAGATCGTGGCGGTCCTCGCGTGGCAGCTCCTGCTTGTGAACCACCTCTTCTATCAGGGCATGTTTGTGCAACAGCGCTTCCACCTGCTTGAGGTGGTGCTGCACATTCTCGGTGTGGTGGTTTTCCTGATGGTTTTTAGTCATGGCGCGCGCCTCACGAATCGCGCGCCATTGTAATGAAATTGGCGCGTGGCTGTACTGCAAATTTGGCGGGCCAGCGGGGAGGGCAATCAAATAGCGTGGGGTTCACGCAGCTTTACCCTCTGTTGTCACACCGACATAAAACTAACGCGCTCGTAGTCGATTCCCCGCTCTACGCTGAAGCCCATTTTGGCATTCTCTATTTCACCGTTCTGATGCACAACTTCGACCACACGCCCCGGTTGAAACCAGTCACGCGGGATAACCAGGCTGGTGGGAGTTTTGAGCGCGGGTACGGCTTGTAGCAGGAATGCCGGGACATATTTGTCCGATACAGACAGGTTCACCCCGGTTGCGCGTATGCTGACAGCATCGGCAGATCCCGGCAGATATCGCACACCGATTTGCAATTGTCCGATACGCGTTACGTTTGCCCATGCCGTTACACCCAGCATGAAAGTTTCCGCATCGCTGGGACGCAACCCGATCAGCTGGTTGTAGTTCAGCCTGCCGCCGAACGTATCCTCGCGCGTGAGTCGCGCACCCAGAATGCTTTCATTGTCGAGATGCCAGGTTTCCAGCGGATACCCCATTTCCAGCAGCTCCTTGTTATGCGCGTCTTGCAATACCCTGCCAAAGGTTTCGATCTGGCGGATTGATGCGCTATCTCTGGTGGCATCACGCCCGGGTTGTTTGAACGGCTTGCCGGACAAATGGGCATAAATGCTTTCCGGTTTGTAGCAAAGCTGGGCTTGTTGGGCGACCGGACGGCGTTCGGTAAAACGTGTGTTGGTATCCTCGCACCAGCATTGGTGCAGGAAAGACAGGAATTCGACGCAATCATTGCTGCTGCTGTGGTCGCACAGGTTAACTTGCCGGGGAGTTTGCCCTTGCTGTAGCAGGATGGTCTTGACGCGCAGCAGTTTGGAGAGCGGTACCATGGCCAGGTAGCGCATACTGCCGCTGTGCGTTATTTTTTTGACGGGTTGCAGCCCTTGTGCACTGGCCATATCCACGGCGAGGGGTAAGGCATCACCCTTGCTAATGGTGTAACTATGCTCCACGGTGACAGTGGCGCTCCACTGCGTTAGCCAACGATCAAGCAATTGTAATTGTGCCCGGGTTAACTCGGCGGGGCGGGCGTAACAGGCGAGCAGAGTTTTCACGTAGCTGCTGCGGCAACTACTATGTGGTTGGATAGAGTTCAGCGGATCGTTCACATCCGCCTGTTGCAAACCTTGTTCCTCGGCGAATGCATACAGTTCATGCAGTTGATGCCATAGCTTGGTATCGAATTCATAGCCGGAGCGCAGATGTTCGAAAATTTCCAGCCCGCTATACAGCAGGCAGCGCTGGCATAGCAACGCGCCATGTTTGCCAAGTTGCTTGTCACCTGCCATATAGGCCTGCAGGCAGCGCTGATAGCCCAACACCAGCGCCTGCCAAAGCTGCACGAGCGCAACGAAAACCATCAACTCGCTTTCATTCAGCGGCAGCGGTTTGGCAGTCAATTTTTTGGCGTAATCGTCCTGCACATAACCGACTGTTTCGCGCAGTAGCTCCAGTGTGTTCAGGCGTTCCAAACCGCGCATCGGATAGCGGTTGAGCTCGTTGATCTGGGTGAGCAACAGGCTGTGCGCCAGTTGCAGATTGGTCAGTTGCAGTTGCCCCAACCATCGAGCACAGTCCGCCGCATCTTTAAAAGCGGGGTTGGCGCGGTCGTTGGTGGGTTCAAGTGGCAGGGTCAGCATGGCGGGTATTATAAGTGCTCAGGACTGAAGTGTGAGGACTGAGTGAGCAGGCCGGGGATTTTATGGAGGTTCCCTTTACTCAGTCCTCAGCCCTCAATCCTCATAACAGCACCCTCTCAATCCCCCCATTATTTGCTTTGACAACATAGTCTTCCAGCCAGTTTTCACCGAGCAAATGCCTGGCCATTTCAATCACGACATAGTCCGGGGTCGTTCCGCTGTCGTCGTTGTAACGCGATAAACCCTGATGGCAAGCCGGGCAGGAAGTCAAAATTTTGACTTCTCCGGTAAAGCCATCGGCGCGCAGTGCATTGGCTCCTTTACGCATTTCCTCTTCCTTGCGGAAGCGTACTTGTGTGGCGATGTGCGGCAGTGAAACGCCAAAACTGCCCGATTCACCACAACAGCGGTCGTTGAGTGGCACGTCAACTCCCATTAACTCACTGACCACCTTGAGCGACGGGTAAGTTTTCATCGGATTGTGGCAGGGCTCGTGATACATAAAATGTGTACCTTCCACTCCTTGGAGTTTTACACCCTTTTCCAGCAGGTATTCATGGATGTCGAGCAATCGGCAGCCGGGAAATATCTTCTCAAACTGGTACTTCATCAATTGATCCATGCAGGTTCCGCACGACAGGATAATCGTCTTGATGTCGAGATAGTTCAGCGTGTTTGCCACGCGGTGAAACAACACACGGTTGTCGGTAGTGATCTGGTTGGCCTTGTCGCTGAAACCGGAAGAATTTTGCGGGTAGCCGCAGCACAGGTAACCCGGCGGCAACACTGTGATCGCGCCCATTTCGTACAGCATCGCCTGTGTCGCCAGCCCGACCTGCCCGAACAGCCGTTCCGAACCGCAGCCCGGAAAATAAAATACCGCTTCGCTATCTTCGTTCAACTTATGCGGATCGCGGATGATGGGCACGATGTTGCTATCTTCAATATCAAGCAATGCGCGTGAAGTTTTTTTAGGCAGGCCGCCCGGCATCGGCTTGTTGAAAAAATGGATCACTTGCGCCTTCAGTGGGGCACCACCAACGGTGGCGGGCGGATGTTTGATCAGCCGGTCGAGCAAACCGAGCCGTTTGGCGACTTGATGGCCGATGCGTTGCCCTTTATAAGCCCACTCGATCATCACTTTGCGGATCAGTTTGATGGTGGCGGGATCGGTGGCGTTGAGGAACAGCATCGAGGCCGAGCTGACCGGGTTGAATTTTTTCTTGCCGTGCTTGCGCAGGAAATTACGCATCGCCACCGACACATTGCCAAAATCAATATTTACCGGGCACGGTTTCAGGCATCTGTGGCATATCGTGCAGTGATTGGCGACATCGCCGAACTCGGCAAAGTGCGCAATGGCCACACCGCGCCGCGTTTGCTCCTCATACAGGAACGCCTCAATCAGCAAAGAGGTGGCGAGTATCTTGTTGCGCGGCGAATACAGCAGGTTGGCGCGCGGCACATGGGTCGTACATACCGGTTTGCATTTGCCGCAGCGCAAACAGTCCTTGATCGAATCAGATATTTCGCCCAGCTCGCTTTTTTCCAGGATCAGGCTTTCCAGCTCCATCAAGTTGAAGCTGGGAGTGTAGGCGCGTTCCAGATTGCTGCCCGGCAGCAGCTTGCCTTTGTTGAAGCGGCCCTGCGGGTCAATCTTTTGCTTGTAGGCGATGAACGGCGCGATCTCCTGCGGTTCCAGAAAATCGAATTTGGTGATGCCGATGCCGTGCTCGCCGGAAATTACGCCACCCAGGTTTTTCGCCAGGCGCATGATGCGATCCACCGCGCCATAGGCCTGTTGCAGCATGGCGTAGTCATCTGAATTGACCGGGATGTTGGTGTGTACGTTGCCATCGCCGGCGTGCATATGCAGCGCGACGAACACGCGGCTCTTCAGTACGCTCTGGTGGATGGCGTTACACTGGTCAAGGATCGGCTGATAGGTGCCGCCGCTGAATATCTGGCGCAGCGGCTCGCGTATCTCGCGCTTCCATGAGGCGCGGATAGTATGGTCTTGCAGGGCGTGAAAAACGGTTGAGTTGTTAGACGTAAGACGTAAGTTGTTAGTTGAGTTCAACTCGAGACTTACGTCTTCCAACCCGGAACTGGGTTTGTCAAGATTGTCCAGCAGCCATTGCCAGCGTGCGCGCACTTCTGCCAGCAACTGCTGCGCGGCTTGCGGGCGATTGCCGAGCAACTCCGTATCGCCCAGCTGCGCATCATCCTGATAATACAGCGGCAGTTCGCCGCCAAAGAATTCTTCCAGCGCGCCCAACAGCTTCAGTTTGTTGTGCAGCGACAATTCGATATTGATGCGTTCTATGCCGTCGCAATAATCGCCCATGCGCGGCAAGGGGATCACCACGTCTTCATTGACCTTGAAGGCATTGGTATGCCTGGCGATGGCAACGGTGCGAGAACGGTCCAGCCAAAACTTCTTGCGCGCTTCGGCGGATACCGCAATGAAGCCTTCGCCGCTGCGCAGGTTGGCGAGGCGCACGATCTCCGATGCGGCGGAGGCTGCCGCATCGGCATCATCGCTCACCACGTCGGCGATCAGCAGCATTTTCGGGCGCGTACCGCGTTTGGCTTTGGTGGCATAACCCACCGCTTTGAGGTAACGCTCGTCCAGATGCTCCAGACCGGCCAAAAAAACCCGGTGAGTGGTGAGTGGTGAGTGGTGGGCGGGAGCGCTACGGCGGTTGAATAACGCGGTGATTTCGACGATGGCGGGTACGGCCTCGCGCACCTGCCCAAAGAATTCCAGGCAAACGGTGCGGGTGTGTTGATGCGCGCGGTGCAGGATGAAACGCGCCGAGGTGATGATGCCGTCGCAACCTTCTTTCTGGATGCCGGGCAGGCCGGACAGAAATTTGTCGGTGACATCTTTGCCCAGGCCTTCTTTGCGGAACGCGCTGCCGGGAATGGTCAGTATTTCAGGCGCGCCGTGCGGTGTCTCGCCATCCTGCTCGAAGCGGCTGACGCGGAAGCTGGCCGTGGCGGCATCGTGAATCTTGCCGAGGTTGTGGTCCAGCCGCTCCACATTCATCCACAAACCGTCCGGTGTCACCATGCGCCAAGATGCAAGGTTATCCAGCGCCGTGCCCCATAGCACGGCCTTCTTGCCGCCCGCGTTCATCGCCACATTGCCGCCGATACACGAAGCATCGGCCGATGTCGGATCGACCGCAAATACCAGGCCGCTATTGTCCGCCGCCTCCATCACGCGCCGTGTCACGACACCCGCGCCGCAGTGGATGGTGGCATAGGGTTTATTCAGGCCGGGCAGCGCCAGATGTTCGACCGGCGAGAGCGTGTCGAGTTTTTCGGTATTGATGACGGCGGAATGCTTGGTGAGCGGTATGGCGCCGCCGGTATAGCCGGTGCCGCCGCCGCGCGGGATGATAGTCAGCTCGAGCTCGATGCAGGCGCGCACCAGTGGCGCGACCTCGCCTTCTGTATCGGGGTGCAGCACCACGAACGGATACTCCACGCGCCAGTCGGTGGCATCGGTGACGTGCGAGACACGCGCCAGACCGTCGAATTGGATGTTGTCCTTGCGGGTGATGCGGCTCAACGCGCGCAACGCGCGCTTGCGCAGCTCCAGTGTTTGCTCGAACTCCTTGGCAAATTGATCGACCGCCAATTTGGCCAGTTCCAGCAAACGTTTGACGGAAGGGTTGTCCTGACGGCGCTCATCGATTGCATTCAAACGATGATGCAGCGCGCTGATCAGCGCCGCACGACGCTGATGATTGGAGAGCAGATCATCCTGCAGATACGGGTTGCGCATCACCACCCAAATATCGCCCAGCACTTCATACAGCATTTGTGCGGAGCGCCCGGTGCGGCGTTGTTCGCGCAGCGTGTTGATGATGTTCCACGCCTCCTCGCCGAGAAGGCGCAGGACGATCTCGCGGTCGGACAGCGAGGTGTAGTTATAAGGGATTTCGCGCAAACGTGCCGTCATGATGTTCCTTACAGGAGGGGCGCATTTTACCCGAATGCGCCGCACTACTCGACCTCGACGGTTATGTGGGTAAAATGAAGACAGTATGGAACAGTTAACCGACAATCAAAGCGCGCGGGTATTTTTTGCTTTATGGCCGACGGCTGTTGAGGGCGAGCGGCTAGGCTCGTGGCAGGAGTCGCTGATGAGCCTGACCGGCGGACGACCCATGCGCAGAGAGACATTGCATGCCACACTGGCGTTCATCGGCGAAGTTGATTCGGCCAAGTTGGAAGCGTTGCAGCTTGCCGCACGGGAAATCAGTGCAGAAGATTTTGCGCTATGTTTTGACGAGGCGCGCTATTGGGGCCATAACCATATCATTTATGCCGCACCCGGCCATCCCCCGAAAAAATTGGCGCAGCTCGTCGATGCGCTGGAACAGAGCCTTAAAAAACACCAGTGCAAATTTGACCAACGCGAATACCAACCCCACGTCACTCTGTTACGCAACGCCTATTGGAGCGATGCAGCATTGCCGGTAATGCAACCCGTGTACTGGCAGATAAACGATTTTGCGCTGGTGCAATCGGTGCGGCGGCACGGGCTATCCGGCTACCGCGTTCTGGCACGGTTTCCACTGGCAGGCATTCCGAAAACGGCCTGTCATAACGCTGCGGTGAAGTGATACTATCGAAGCAGAACGCCGTTACATTTTTTGCCGAAAAATTATGCCATCTCCCCGGACCAAAGCAACACCAAAAATCGATTGCGCCCCTATAAGTTGCGCCAGCTGCGGCATATTTCAGTTATGCCGTTCGGTGGGGGGCGATACAGACTTGAGTGTGCTCGATACGCTTGTGAAGAATCGTAAAACGATAAAACGCGGAGAGCCTTTGTATCGGGCGGGGGATTCGTTCCGGGTGATTTATGCCATCCGTAGCGGCTCGGTCAAAACCTCCATCCTGACCGACGATGGCAAGGTTCAGATAACCGGTTTTCATGTTGCGGGTGAGGTGCTTGGACTTGATGCCATCACAACCAAACGCCATAACAGTGAAGCCACGGCCATGGAGGCAACCAGTATTTGTGAAGTTCCGTTTGAACGGTTTAAGGAGCTTAGCGAGGAAATACCCGGCCTTCCGTACAAGATGCTGGAAATTATGAGCAACGAGATTTTGCATAACCACGAACTGATGGTGCTGCTGGGCAAAAAAAATGCCGAAGAACGTCTGGCCACCTATTTGCTGAACATCTCGGATCGTCTGGAAAAGCGTAATTTTCCAGCCACACAGCTTGATATGAACATGTCGCGCAGCGATATCAGCAATTACCTGGGAATGGCGGAAGAAACCGTCTGCCGCATCTTCGGACGTTTCCAGGAAGAAGGCCTGGTGACGACACAGCGCAGAAAAATCGTATTGAACGACCTCGCCAGGCTCAAGGCCAAAACGCACCGCAACTAAAGGGTAAGCCGGACAGACCAGAATAAACCTAACCCGGACAAGCCGGAACAAAAAATGTAGGGTGGATAAAGCGCGTAGCGTGTATCCACCAATCTGCCGAGACCATCCATTGGTGGAAACGCTACGCTTTTTCCACCCTACGTCAACTGGAAATGGAAGCCACTTCATCACCGTGACGAGAGGCCGCATCAAGCCCGGCGCGTGCGGTACTCATCCGGCATGGGTGAGAGTACGAAAAATATGCGGATACCCCAGCAACTGGCGACCGGTTGCTTGCGCAATGACACCTTTAGAAAAATAACAAAACATTGACGCGCGTCAATGTTTTGTTATTTTTTAAATAGGATGATGAACAGGTGGCGTTGTTTGCGTTGCGGTTGCGGCAGGTGGTGTTCTGCCGCCGACACCACAGAGCGGTGTGGGTGCATTCCCACGCGGAGCGCGAGAACAATAAAAAACTAAACAAGGGGGATGATGATGCGTCGAGCGGTGCAAGAGCAGGGCTGCCCTGCGATAGCCTGCCGGGATTGCGGTTTTTATCAGGTCGGTTTGTCCATGGGGTTGGACAGCGCTGACACGAGGCTGCTTGACCGCTATGTGAAGAGAAAGCGCATGCTCAAACGCGGCCAGATACTTTACCGTGCCGGCGAAGATTTAACTTGTATCTACGCCCTCCGCAGCGGCTCAGTCAAGACCTATCTTGCTACCGGCGACGGACGCCTGCAAATCACCGGTTTCCACATTCCGGGCGAGCTGCTCGGGTTGAACGACATGAGCGAAAAACGTTATAACTGCGATGCGATGGCGCTGGAGGCCACTTCGGTGTGCGAAATTTCGTTAGATTGTTTCGAAGAGTTGGCGCGGCAAATCCCGTCGGTTCATTATCAAATGCTCAGAATGATGAGTAGGGAAATCAAGCTCAACCAGGAGTTGATGCTGCTGCTCGGAAAAAAGAATGCCGAAGAGCGATTGGCGAGCTATTTGTTGGCGCTATCACGCCGTTTTGCCATGCGTAATTATTCTCCAACCCGCTTCAATTTGAGCATGTCACGCAGCGATATCGGCGATTATCTGGGCATCGCGGAGGAAACCGTCTGCCGCATCTTCACCCGCTTTCAGGGAGAAGGCGTGGTTACCAGCGAACGCAGATATATTGTTTTGAATGATCTCGAACGTTTGAGCGCCATCGCGTGTGAACCTTATCCCTATCCCGCTGCTACGCGGATTTCTCCGTTGCTGCGGTTAGTGCACCCCCTCTGATTTTTCCAATCATTGTTTCGCAAAGCCTTGCTGCGGGCATTCTGCCCGTGCGCCGATGTTTATTCGTATTCCCATTTTTTGTAAATTCGTTGCAAGTCGAACAACAAGGCTGACGTGCGTCAGGGTTTTTTTCGATTCCCGAATAGAAAATGCGCGCGGTCGTTTGAAGGTTGGATCAAGAGCTCTCCTCCTCGCTGCACGTTATGACATTCCGTGCCGCAAGGTTTGGCCGTTTATGGTGAGACAAAAACCACGAACGGTCTTTTTTATTCTAAAACTATATTCACAACATTTAGGGGATGGTCATGCAAAAAAAGATTTTGGCCGCAGCTGCGGCAGGGGTATTGCTTGCTTCGCTTAACGTGCGCGCGGAGGACGAGAACTGGATGATGCGCGTCCGGGCGGTTCATGTGGGCTGGATAAACCACTCTGATCCGATTGCTGCGCTCGCCGTTCCCGCAAATGGTCTCCATCTCGAAGACAAAACGATACCGGAAGTGGATATTTCTTATTTTTTCACCAAGAATCTCGCCGCCGAACTTATCCTGACTTATCCGCAGAAGCATATAGTGCGCGTAACTCAAAGCGCAGTCGGCGCTTTCGATGCGGGTTCGCTTAAAGAACTCCCCCCCACGCTAACCTTGCAATATCACTTCATGCCGGATGCGCAGTTCCGCCCCTATGTCGGAGCCGGTTTTAATTACACTACCTTTTCGAGTGTGGATCTCGCTCCGCTCGATGCCGTTTCGGGTGGAACTAATTCGGTCAGCCGCAGCAATTTCGGCGGCGCTTTGCAGGTGGGGTTTGACGTGAAGGTGGGCGCAAATTCCTACATCAACTTTGACGTGAAGAAGCTCTATATCAGGACTGACCTCACCAATAGCGCGCTGGGCAAACTCAGCACGATCAAGGGCGACCCGCTGTTGGTCGGCATCGGCTACGGTTTCAAATTTTGATTGATGGGTTGAGTGAACCAACTTGACCTGATTTGACAGCAGAGAACAATGGGCACAGCATAAACAGGGTAATCCGGTTGACGCGCGTCAATGTTTTTTTTGATTTTTGATTAGAGAATCCAACAGGTCAAACTTCGAGGGGCTAACTAAATATGGAAACGACTCAAGCAACACCGGTGAAGTACGATATGGAGGTGGTCAGATGGTTCACCATCGCGGCCGCTATCTACGCCGTGGTAGGCACGCTGCTCGGTGTGTGGATCGCGTCGGAATTGGCCTGGCCTTTTTTGAACTTCGATATACCCGAGCTTACTTTTGGGCGCTTGCGCCCGCTGCATACCAACGCGGTGATTTTTGCGTTCGGCGGCTGTGTGCTGATGGGAACCGGTTTCTACATGGTGCAGCGCACCGGTTCGACCAGACTGTGGAGCAACGGCTTGGCGTGGTTCACCTTCTGGGGCTGGAACCTGATTATCGTACTGGCGGTGATCACCCTGCCGCTGGGCATGTCGCAAGGCAAGGAATATGCCGAACTGGCATGGCCGATCGATATCCTGATCGCGATAGTCTGGCTGTCGTTCGGCCTCAATCACATCATGACCATCGCGATTCGCAAGACCAGCCACATCTACGTGTCGAACTGGTTCACCATGGGTATGATCGTGATGATCACCTATCTGCATGTGGTGAACAGCATGGCGATCCCGGTCAGCCTGACCAAATCCTACTCGATCTATTCCGGCGTGCAGGATGCCATGATCCAGTGGTGGTGGGGACACAATGCGGTGGGCTTTTATCTGACCGGTGGCTTCCTCGGCATCATGTATTACTTCGTGCCCAAGCAAGCGCAACGCCCCATTTTTTCCTATCGCCTGTCGGTGCTGCACTTCTGGGCATTGACTTTCGGCTACGTGTGGCTGGGCGCGCACCATCTGCAATACACCGCATTGCCTGATTGGACCGGTTCGCTAGGTGCCGCTATCTCTCTGGCAATGATCATCCCGTCCTGGGGCGGTGCGATGAACGGCATGATGACTTTGTCCGGTGCTTGGGACAAGCTGCGCACCGACTACATCCTGCGTTTTCTGGTGGTTTCTCTGGCGTTCTACGCAATGTCCACCTTCGAAGGCCCGGTGATGTCTATCAAGACAGTGAATGCCTTGTCGCACTATACCGACTGGACGGTAGGCCACGTTCACTCCGGCGCGCTGGGCTGGATGGCGATGGTTTCCTTCGGTGCGATGTACCACATGACCAAGAAATTGTGGGGCGTGGACAAGATGTACTCCGAAAATCTGGTGAATGTGCACTTCTGGCTGGCTACGATTGGCACGGTGGTTTACGTCGTGGCGATGTGGGTGTCCGGCATCATGCAGGGCCTGATGTGGCGTGATTATGACGAATACGGCACGCTGTCCTATACCTTTGTCGAATCCGTATCCGCCATGCATCCGTACTATGCGATGCGCGCGATCGGCGGGATGATCTTCAATCTGGGTGCGTGGATCGCCTTGTTCAACATCGTGATGACCGTGCGTCAGGCAACTGCTGCGCGCGGCACTAACGCCGTTCCTGCCCAAGCATAAGGAGTGAGACATGTCTGATCACGACAAAATTTATTCGACCAAATTCCAGGACAAAATCGAGCGCAACACCGTTCTGATGTTTGTCGTGACCGCGATAGCCCTGGCGGTTGGCGGTATTGTGGAAATTGTGCCCTTGTTCTATTTGCCGAATACCGCGATGACCGGCGGGGACGGCACTTATAACGGCACCGCCCACAAAGACAAGAGCGGCAAAGTTATTTCGATGGACAAGGTGATTTGGAACCCCGCCACATCCGCGCACAAAACACTGGAAGACTGGCAGCCCGGCGATGGTGTGCGCCCTTACAAGCCGCTGGAACTGGCCGGGCGCGCGGTCTATATCCGTGAAGGCTGCTTTCTGTGCCACTCGCAAATGATCCGCCCGTTCCGCGATGAAAAAGATCGTTACGGCCATTACTCGATTGCGGAAGAGTCGATGTACGACCACACCTATCAATGGGGCTCCAAGCGCACCGGCCCGGATTTGGCGCGTGTTGGGGCCAAATATTCGGACGAATGGCATCGTCGCCACTTGAGGTATCCGCGCGCAGTGGTGCCGGAATCCGTCATGCCGAATTATTTCTGGCTGGAAAAAATGCCGGTGAATGTGGCCGAAACGGTGAAGACTCTGGAGGTGATGACCATCATGCCGTTCAACCCGGTACCCAAGACCATCTATACGGATGCTTATATCAACGATGCGAAAACGCAGCTGGCAGGCAAGACCGATATGGATGCATTGATCGCTTATTTGCAAAGCATGGGCAATCACATCAAATTCGAAGAAGGCGTGAATTACCGTGACTAAACTGCTCGGATACCTCGGTATGGACGTTGCTGTCATGTCCGTGAATGACTGGATCGGAGTGTTCCTTGCTCTGGTCGCGTTCACCGGCATGGTGGCCGTTTATTTCATGGTGTTCCGCCCGGCTAACAAAGACAAATTCGAGTCGCAGCGCGGCATGGCGCTGGATGACGAAGACCCTGTCAAATTGGGAGAAAAAAGATGAGTGAGAAACACGATCAAGAAGGTGTATCGACCACCGGGCATGTGTGGGACGACGATTTGGCGGATCTTACCAATCAGCCGCCCAAATGGTGGATGCTGGGCTTGGCTGCCAGCGCGTTGTTTGTGGTGGTGTACTGGCTGTATTACCCTTCCGTTCCATTTTCTACGGCAGGCGGATTTTTCAAGGGCATCGGCGGCTGGACCGCGATCGGTGAAATGGAAGCCGACAAGAGCAGCGTGGATGCGATACGCGGCAAGTTCGAAGCCAAACTCAATGGCATGACACCGGCGGCGATTCTGGCGGACGACGAATTGACCGAATATGTGAAACGTTCCGGCAAGGTGCTGTTCGGTGATAATTGCGCGGCATGCCATGGTACCAACGGTGTCGGCACACATGACAAAGAAGGTTTGTTCGCGCCGATATTGAACGATGACGACTGGTTGTTTGGCGGCACGGTCGACAACATCCACGAATCCATTGTTGAAGGCCGCCAAGCCATCATGCCGGCGCACAAAGCTGTTCTGTCCGAAACCGAGATCACGGCTTTGTCCACCGCGGTCGCGCAAGGGAAGCCGACCTCCATGCCGCTGTTCGCCGAAAAGGGTTGTACGGCTTGTCACGGTGAAGACGGCAAGGGTATGACAGTCATGGGTTCGGCCAACCTGACCGACAAGGTGTGGCGCTTTGACAGTTCTGTTGAAGGCATCAAGCGCACCATTACTTACGGCGTGAATTCCGGCGACCCGCAGGCCCGTGCAGCAATAATGCCCGGCTTCAAGGCGGCCGGAAAATTGAGCGATACCGAAATGAAAAAACTGGCAGTCTATGTGTATAAATTTGGCGGCGGAAAAGCTGACACACCGGTAGCCCCGGTAGAAGCGCCCGATAGCAAGGCGGCCAAGTAGGACGGCAGTTTTCTATTCCATTTTGAAGGGTAGCAACGGGATGGGGGCGTGATTTATCGCGCCCCTGTTCATTTCAGAATGAAAGCGACCAAAAAGGCATGTGATTACAGCCCGCGATAGCACACCTTTGATTGAAAAATGGAATACCATCGGCCAGCAGAGTGCATTCTGCCAGCCAGGAGCGGATACGTGAGTAAAGAAACCGAGCAAAAGGAGGATAGCCACGTCACGGGGATATACCAGGAATTTGAAACTTGGGCGGTCAACAAGGGCGACAGAACCATTCATGCCAAACGTATGCCGGGGTTTTTCCGCACGATAAAAAATTATACCGAGTCGCTCTGGCTATTATTTTTTCTGGTGCCTTATCTGCGCTGGAATGGCAAACAGGCCATCCTGTTCGATATTGGCAATCGCCAGTTTCATTTTTTTGGCCTGACGGTTTTGCCGCAGGATATCTGGATGTTGTCGCTGTTGCTGTTGCTGATGGCGATGACCCTGTTTGCCGTTACTTCGATGGCCTCGCGGGTATTTTGCGGCTATTTCTGTTTCCAGAGCTCGTGGACCGACTGGTTTACCTGGATAGAAGACAAGATCGAAGGGCTGCCCGCCGCGCGCCGGAAGCTCGAGACAGCGCCTTGGAACGCGGAAAAAATACGCAAAAAAATCACCAAGCATTTTATCTGGATGGTGATTTCGCTGCTCACCGGCATCAGCTTTTCCATCTGGTTTGTGGATGCTTATGAATACTGGAGCGACTTGCTGCATTTCCGCTTGCCTCCGGTCGGTTGGGTGGTGCTGATCATGTTTTTCTTTGGCACTTACATTCTGGCCGGAATGTTGCGCGAGCAGGTATGTATGTGGATGTGCCCTTACGCGCGCATTCAGGGGGTGATGACGGATGCGCAATCGATATTGCCGGCATACGATTTCAGGCGTGGCGAACCGCGCGGCAAGTTGCGCCGTGGAGCGGAAGCCGGAGGAGCGGCGCAAGGCGATTGCATCGATTGCTTCCAGTGTGTGCAGGTATGTCCCACGGGCGTGGATATCCGCGACGGCCAGCAGCTTGGCTGCATTACCTGCGGGCTGTGCCTGGATGCCTGCGACTCCATTATGGACAAGGTCGGGCGGCCACGTGGCTTGATCCGCTACGCTTCTCTGGATGAGCTGGAAGGCAAGCCCTCCAAGAAGATGTACCAGCACCCTCGCACGCTGGTGTACATAGGCATCATTCTGATCGCTTTTGGCGGTATTGTTTATGGCCTGACCCATCTGGGCTCGATGACGTTGAAAGTGTTGCCGGAGCGCCAGCCATTATTTGTGCGCCTGAGCGATGGCTCGATTCAGAACAAATATGAATTCAAGGTGCTCAACAAAACCGACAAGGATGTTTACGTGACGGTGACGGCAAAAGGCGGGATGGAAAATCAAGTGATTCTGGGCGCCGAAAAACCATTGCTGACGCACCACGGCCGCGGCACTTCCTTTACCATTTTTGTCAAAGCACCCGGAGAAAATGTCAGTCAGGAAATCGTGCCGATCGTATTCCGCATACAGGGTGTTGACGACCCGCACATAGCGGCAGAATACGAGACGATGTTCAATGGTCCCAAGCCTTGATGTACAAGGCGCGGGGTGATTCTATGGAGTGTGGAAAATGATCTCACAGGATAGTAAAAAAGGTTTGCGCAACCCGTGGTTTCTCGGAATGCTGGGGTTGATCGTTGTGGTGCTTGCGGTGAACGCCACTTTCATCTGGTTCGCCACCACACAGAACCGTTCATCATTGGTGGAACGGGAGTACAACACCAGAGACCGCAAGTCCGGTGCGGCTGAAGTGAGCGACATCCAGTCACGCAACGTGCTTGCATGGAAGACCGTCATCAAACAACCCAAGAACATTGCCATGAACTCTCCGGCCACCTATGAAATCGGCGTCACGGATCGCGCGGGCGCGCCGGTCAGCGGAACGATGGAAGTGGCGGCCTATCGCGCCGCCGATGAGAGCAAGGATTTCACCACGGTTTTCAAAGAGGTCTCGGCGGGCAATTATCAGGGAGCGATCAGTTTCCCGCTCAAGGGCTATTGGGAATTGCGCATTCGCATCAAACGCGGAGAGGATGTATTCGAAGTCGGCACGGATAGATTCACCGTCGCGGCCGCTTCATAATCAACCTCGATGGACGAGCGTCGTAGGATGTGGTGAGGCACGAACCGCATCATTCGCACGCGAGCAGCGTAGAACAGATGCGCGCGTTCTTGCGGCGCAATGCCCGTTGGTTATTGCGCCCTACATTTTTGGCTCCGGCTCACCCGGTTTAGGATATGGCACAGCAAAGCCTCCACACCCACGACAATTGTTTTCATTGCGGCCTGCCCATCGCTGCCGGGGACGATTATCACGCGCAGTTGGATGGCGCGGAGCGGCATTTTTGCTGCTTCGGCTGCCAGTCGGTATGCGGCGCGATTTTTGAAGCCGGGTTGCAAGGTTATTACCAGCGCACTCCGGAGGGTGTACTGCTTGCTCCGCCGCCGGAGCTGCCCAAAGATATTGAAATCTACGACTGCGACGAAGTGCAGCAGGAATTCACCACCTGTTCCGGCGAGCTGCGCGACATTCATCTGCTGGTCGAAGGCATCCACTGTGCTGCTTGCGTGTGGCTGATCGAGCGCGGTTTGCAGCGTGTGCCCGGCGTGCAATCGGCCAACGTCAATCTGGCCGCCAAGCGGCTGCATTTGCGCTGGGACAACAGCCGCAGCAAACTTTCCGATGTCATACGCGCGCTCGCCAGAATCGGCTATTCGGCCGTGCCTTATGACCCGGAGAGCGCGGAAGGCGCGATCAAAAAATCCAATCGCGCCATGCTCTACCGGCTGTTCTTCGCCGGTTTCACCATGATGAACATGCTGTGGATTTCCATCGCGCTATACAGCGGCGCAAACCGCGACGAGTTCCGCGAATTCTTTCACTGGATGGGGTTGGCGCTGGCTACGCCGACCTTGCTGTATGCGGGTTACCCGTTCTATCGCGGCGCATTGGGCGGTCTGCGCGGCGCGCATCTGACCATGGATTTGCCGATCGCCATCGGCTTGAGCGTCACTTATGCCTATTCGTTTTACATCACGGTAACGGGAAATAAAATTGGCGAGGTATATTTCGACACGGTTACCAATTTGATTTTCGTGATTTTGATCGGGCGTTACCTGGAAGGCATGTTCCGCCATCAGGCGGTTTCAGCCACCAAACGATTGATGGAATTGCAGCCGCGCGCAGCCATTGTGATGAGCGGCGGGCAGGAGCAAATGACCCCGATACGCGGCGTTAAACCGGGCGACCAAGTGCTGATCAAGCCGGGTTGCAAAGTGCCGGTGGATGGCATCGTGTTGGAAGGGCACAGCGCGGTGGACGAATCCATGTTGAGCGGCGAATCCGCGCCGGTAAGCAAGTCGGTAGGCGCGCAGGTATCCGCCGGCACGGTGAACACCGATGGCGCGCTGCTGGTCGAGGTGCGCGCGTCGCTGCGGGATACAACGCTGTCAAAAATCATCCGCCTGGTCGAGGAGGCGCAGTCTTCCAAAGCGCCGATACAACGCCTCGCCGACACGATCGTGCCGTGGTTCGTGCTGGTGACGCTGGTTTGCGCGACGCTGACTTTCTTCATCTGGAATAGCCGGGATTTCGAGATCGCCCTGATGGCGGCGACCTCGGTGCTGATCATCACTTGCCCGTGCGCGCTGGGCATGGCGACCCCGATGTCGATCGCGGTGGCCTCCGGGCTCGGCGCGAAACACGGCATTCTGGTCAAGAACGGATTGGTGCTGGAAACGCTATCCAAAGTGACCCATTTCGTGTTCGACAAGACCGGCACGCTGACCGAAGGCAGGATGAGCCTGGCGCAGCTGCATGTCGCATCAAATAGCGATGCAGGTGAAGTGTTGCGCCATGCGGCGGCAGTGGAGCGTTACAGCGAACACAGTGTTGCCAAGGCCATCGTAGCCGAAGCCGAGGTGCGGCAACTGGCGCACCGCGATCTTGAAGTCAACGGCTTTCACGCCACGGCGGGGCTGGGCGTAGAGGCGAACGTCGCCGGGCAAACTGTGTTGCTGGGCAGCGCAGAATGGCTGGCACGGCGCGGCATCGAGCTGGATGCCGTGTTGCAAGCCAAGGCGCACGAGCTGGAAGCACAGGCCATGAGTTGCGCGTATATGGCGCAGAATGGGAAGCATATCGCGGTCATCGCGCTGGCCGACAAGCTTCGCGGCGATGCGCGGCAATTGGTGGACGAGTTGCGCGCGGAGGGCATCGCGATGACACTGTTGAGCGGGGATCGCCGCCCGGTTGCCGAGGCGATTGCCCGACAACTGGGCGGCATGGAAGTGATCGCGGAGGTATTGCCGCAGGACAAGGATAGTGTGATCCGGCAGTTGCAGCAGCGCGGAGCAATCGTCGCTATGGTGGGCGATGGCATCAATGATGCGCCCGCCCTGATCCGTGCTGACGTGGGGATCGCGCTGGGCTCGGGTACCGATGTTTCGGTCGAGAGCGCCGACATCGTGCTGATGCACAATGAGCTGGATAAGGTGCGGTTGGCAACCTTGCTGTCGCGCCGAACCTTGCGCACCATCAAGCAGAATATCGGGCTGTCGTTTGTGTATAACGCTATCATGGTGCCGCTGGCGATGATGGCAAAAGTCAGCCCGCTGGTCGCGGCAATCACCATGCCGATCAGTTCGCTGGTGGTAATCGGCAACGCGGCGCGCATACGCACTTTATTCAAGGGAATCTCTAAAAATTCACTTAAGTAGGGGAGGTGGCATGGATGTTATTTACAGCTTAATACCCGGCATGATGTTCTTTGGCGTTCTGTTGGTGGTGGTGCTGGTTTGGGCGGTGAAAAAGGGCCAGTACGAAGACATGGAAGGCAATGCCAACCGGATACTGCTGGATGACGATGAAGACATGATGCTGCATCCAGAGAATGGCAAGAGTGGCGAGGGCGGCAAGAGTGACAAGGCAAGGGGGCAATGATGAATTTATTCGGAAAAATACTGGGCCCAAAATCAAAATACGACAAGACCCTGCCCTATACCTATGAAGCCAGGATTCGTATCTTTGAAGGGAGCGAGGAATACAATTCCTTTTTTTCCGATACGATTTGCGGCCTGGTGGAATATCTGCATAAGAATGGCATCAAGCCGGATGGCGTGGAGATTGTCGAGGTTTACCAGAATCAGGAATCTCCGATAGACCCCCAACTTTTCACCACGCCTGATCACCAGTGGCTTTTTAAACCGGACATGTGCCGCGCCTTTGAGGAACATTACAAAGGGCATATACAGGGCGATACTTGTTCGTTCAATGACAGGGATTGCAAAGGCAGCGGCCCTTGACCATGGCCGGACAGGGTAATCCTAAAGAACACGGTTGGTGTTGAATGCCATATTTATTCAATGTATTGCGCTGCCCTTGTAGGTGCGAATTCATTCGCACATAGCCTCTTGTTCGGGCGAATGAATTCGCCCCTACATACCCTTCCTACGCTTTTAGAATAATTTGAGCTTCAATACTGTGATGTCAAAAGTGTTTTCATGAAGCAAGAGAATTACGCGAAAACCCTGGAGTGGCTAAAGGCGAACCCCTCTCTGGATGAGCTTTGCGCCAGATACCCCAGCGAATGGGCGGCGGTACAACAGGATATTTCTGCCATTGTCGAGCGCGGTATTGCGGAAGAATTGAAGGCATATCTGGAGCGCCTATCCGTGCCTGCGGCATTAACCGGATTTTCTTCCGGGAAACAGCAGCAAAACATGGAAGCTATGCTGTCGCAATTTATCCGTAGCCGCATGGCGCATGAGTCCGTCAAGAAGCTTTGTCTGTCCACGCTGGCCGCCGATGCAGGGGTAACGAAAGGCAAGCTGCGCTTCAATCTGCTCAATGGCTATATCGCCCAGAAGCTGCTGTTTTCCAGCGGGCTGGAGCGCAAGCCGGTTTCCCTGTTCTGGTTCCACCTGTTTTGGCCGCTGGTCTGGCAGAAAAAACGGCTTATGCCACTGGTGCAACCGAGGGGAATTTATTGTTTCTATTCGCGCGAATTGGTCGAGGCGCTGGCCGGGATGATCGCTTCCAGAAGCTGTCTGGAAATCGGTGCGGGAGACGGAACCCTGACGCGGTTCCTGAAGGATAGCGGTGTGGCGCTAAACGCAACGGATAATCACGGTTGGAAAAATGCCGTGGACTATCCTGAATGGGTCATCAAGCTTGATGCCCGCGAGGCGCTGGTTACCTACGCTCCAGAGGTGGTCATCTGCTCGTGGCCACCGGCGCAGAACGATTTCGAACGCCACGTTTTTACCACGCCCAGCGTGCAGCTTTATATCGTTATCGGTAGCCACCACCAGTTTGCCTTCGGTAACTGGAAAGACTACCGGCAGCAATCCACCTTTGATCTCGAAGAAAACAAAAAACTGGGTACGCTGGTGTTGCCTCCAGAATTGGATGCAGCCGTTTATGTGTTCAGGCGTAAGCCATTTCTCGGGGTCAAACCTTGAAACTGTTGCTTTGTGCGACAAGTTGCTCCAGTTTGGCCTTTGCCGCACCGCTGGCGATTACCTGATCCGCCTTTGCGACACCTTCCTTGAGCGTGGCGGCTAGCCCCGCCACGTAGATCGCGGCACCGGCGTTGAGCTGCACGATGTCGCGCGCCGCGCCGACTTCATTGTTCAACACGCCCAGCAGTTTTTCACATGCCTCGTCCACGTTCATCACGCGCAGCATCGAGACCGGCGCGCCGGGCAGTCCAAAATCGCTCGGGCGCACGACAAACTCGTGCACCTTGCCATCCTTCAGTTCGGCGACGTAAGTTCCCTCGCTGATGGAGATTTCATCCATGCCATCCGCGCCGTGCACTACCAGCACGTGACGGCTGCCGAGTTCCTGAAGCACTTGCGCGATTTTGGCGGTGAGCGACTGGTGGAACACGCCGATCACCTGGTTCGGTGCGCCCGCCGGGTTGGTCAGCGGGCCGAGCAGGTTGAACATGGTTCGCACGCCAAGCTCGCGGCGCACCGGGGCGGCATGTTTCATCGCGCTGTGGTGGTTGGGCGCGAACATGAAGCCGATGCCGATGCTGTCCACGCAATGCGCGACCTGCTCCGGCTTGAGGTTCACGTTCACGCCGAGTTTTTCCAGCACGTCCGCGCTGCCGCAGGTGCTGGAAACCGAGCGTCCGCCATGCTTGGCGACGCGCGCTCCGGCCGCCGCCGCGACGAAGGCGCTGGCAGTGGAGATGTTGAAAGTCTGCGCGCCGTCGCCGCCGGTGCCGCAGGTGTCGACCAGATGGCCGTTATCCTGCACCTGCACCTTGATGGAAAGCTCACGCATCACCTGAGCCGCAGCGGCAATCTCGGTGACGGTCTCGCCCTTGATGCGCAGCGCGACCAGCACGCCGGCGATCTGTGCCGGCGTGAGTTCGCCGCCCATGATCCGGCGCATCAGCGCCAGCATCTCCGCGTGCGTGAGGTCATGGCGTTCGAGCAATTGCGTCAGTGTCTGCGGGTAGTTCATCACTTGGCTCCTTCCAGGAAATTCTTCAGCAGCGCGTGCCCGTGTTCGGTGAGGATGGACTCGGGATGAAACTGCACGCCGTGCACCGCCAGCGTCCTGTGGCGCACCCCCATGATCTCGCCGTCGTCGGTCCATGCGGTAATCTCAAGACAGTCCGGCAGCGTTTCGCGCTCGATCACCAGCGAATGATAGCGCGTCGCGGTGAACGGTTCGGGCAGGCCGGTGAACACGCTGTTGTTGTGGTGATGGATCAGCGAGGTCTTGCCGTGCATCA
>CAZMWC010000006.1:0-24148 GCA_964569805.1 uncultured Gallionella sp. | reverse complement strand
TTCGTGAATCGCCCCTACACAATACGCATCCCATTGTTGGTTGGCGCGATTGATGTCACATCAGTTTGAATCGCACCCTCCCTAAAACCAATACAACGAGCTACCGATAACACTGACGACAAATTTCGCCGCGCTCTTCCAACCGATCCAAAAAGTCGATCAGAACCCCAGTGACTCAACGATGGCGACCAGATCGGCGAAATTGAGCGCTTCAAGCTTCGTTGCCAACGCGTTCTTGTCGAGCCCTTCGCGCTCGAATTTGGTCCACCTCACCTCGTCGGGCAGTTCGCGAATTTCCAGCGGTGACATGAAGCCAATCTGGCAGATATCAGCAAGGCACTCTCGTTCCGGCGCGGTGAGTTCCAGACCGTGATACCTCAATATTTCCAGGTAGCGCTCTGCGGTACGGTTGAGCCTGCCACTGACTTCCAAAGTGTTCTTCTGCTCCGCCGTAAGGTACACGAGCGGCGGGCCAAAAAAAACATTGGTCTTTCCGACAGCTCGCTTCGGCGGTTTTGCGGGTGCCGACAAAACGGAGCCGACCCCGCCGGGGTCGGCTCCGTTTTGATCAGTTTCATGCGTCAAGCCGGTAACCGGAGCGACACCATCAGCGGCATCAGTGTTGGCTGACACCATGCACGCGCTCGTGGTTCATGTTTTTCATCCCCTTGGGAAGTTGGGGAGGCGTTTCCGGTTCGACCTGGATAAAGCCCCTGTTTCTCGCGCCGTCCTGAACATTGTGCGGGTTGTGGCATTCGGTGCAGACAAACCAGCGTTTTTTGCCCGTGCTGGCCCATTCGCCGATTCGCTTACCGTGAATGCCATCCCGCCAATCGCGCAATTTGTCGCCATGACATTTGCCGCACAGCCGCTGCGGCTCATCAAAGCTGACCGGATCGCCAAAGTTGTCCACCAACTTGTTGCGCTGGGTCGTGTGATGGCAATCGAGACACCAGATGCCGCCGCGACCATGCTGCAAATTCTTGGCATCCGGCAACAGGCCTTCCATCGTTGGGAGCGGCGTTGGCTTTTTGTTTTTCGGTAGTGTCGGCGGAACAAATGCGGGGCCGACTCCGTTATGGCAGGCCGTCCCGCACATCGGCAGGATGGCCAGCTGCTCGGAGCGAGGCTTGACGACAGCTTTGCCGGGAGGGATATGCCCCAGAAGAGGCGTATCACCAAGCGGGACAGTGCCATCAAAAGGGTCACCCCACCAGAGTACCGCACCGGTTTTCGGTGAACACTTCACGTTGGGCAAGCCAGGCTTGATGTCACGCTTTACCACTTCTGACGCGCCCTTCCGGCTTTCAAAGCAGGTAACTTCTTCTGCTTCCGCCGAAAAGGCAGAAGGGATCAGCCCGTAGCAGAACGCCAGAATCATCGTATTCAATACAAGTTTTTTCATGATCTTCATCTCACAGTGCTTCGTATGCGGCAGATTTAGCGCCGCTCGCGACATCATTAGATTTCTTCGCCTTGCCGGCACCGTACCTGACTTCGCCAAGCAGGATACCGATTGCCCCCTTGAGCAAAAGAGTCAGTATGAAAAAGCCGATTGCCCAGCAGCCGATAGACATCATGATTTCAATCATGGTCGGGTAATACTCGGTCACCTCGCCGATAGGGGTGGGGATGAAGCCGGGAACAATCAGCCCCATTCCTTTCTCGATCCAAATTCCGGCAAACCCCAGAACGCAAGCAATGGGAAGCAGCTTGTAGTTGGTGCGGACGCTGGGGATCAGAAACATCACAAAGGCGGTGAGCATCGCAATCAGGGAGCCCCAGAACCAGGGAACCAGCTTGGTGAGCCCATGCAGGCCAAACATCAGGTAGTAGAGGCCGTTCGCATGTTCGGTGCGCGCATACAGCTCGATCACTATTTCCGACAGCGTCAGGAACAGAGCGATGCCGAGGCACCAGGTGATGATCAGCGACAGCAGATTGATTGCCTCGTCCTGAATCCACAGCTTGGTATTTTTACGGATGATCAGGAAGACCAGGATGATCAGGCAGGGGCCCGCCGCAAATGCGGTCATGATAAAGCGGATCGGCATCATGCTGTGATGCCACATCGGGCGCGCGGGCAGCGTCGAGATCAAAAAGGCTGTGACGGTGTGAATACTGAGCGCCCAAACGATCGAGATGTAGATCAGCGGCATAAAGAACTTCTTGTTGATCTCGCCGCCAGAGTATTTCACATAGAGAAAGTAAAAACCACAGACCATATTAAGCATGAGGTACACGTTGAGTACCAGCACATCCCACGCCAGCATCGAGCCGGGCATATTGTAAATACCGAGGTAGGGGATCATGTGCCAGAGCCGGTCTGGCCGCCCCATGTGGGCAAACACGAACAGCATGACCATGATCACCGCCGTCATTGCGAGCATTTCGCCCAGCACCGTGACTTCATGCATCGCCTTGTGATGGTAGACGTAGGCGGGAAATACAATTGTCACCGCCCCGGCCGCCACGCCGACCAGAAACACCAGATTGGCAAAGTAGAGGCCATCGTGAATCTGGCTGGTTAAGCCGGTAACAATCAAGCCCTCGGTGTTTTGCAGATAAAACCCGTATAGCGCGAACGCGATAAGAACTGCAAGAAAGCCCAGCCACGCATAAAATTTTATCCCGCCTTTGAGGATGTAAAAAATGTAATCGGGAGCGAAACTCATTAGTTTGTGCACGACTTACCCCCCTCAATCGAAGAAATAAAAGAATTTTGGAAAAGTGTTGAGCTCGGCCTTCAGGCGGAACACATTCTTTCTGGCCAGTATCTGGCTCACTTCGCTTTCCGGGTCGAGCAAATTGCCGAACTTGCGGGCGCCAACCGGGCAAACTTCAACACAGGCCGGATAGCGTCCGACACGGTTACGTTGTACGCACCAGGTGCATTTTTCAACAACACCGCGCATACGAGGACGGTTACCCAGATAATGCGTCTTGGGGTTCATTGCCTCCTTGGGAAGAACAGGTGTAGTGAGATTGATACGGCGCGCCCAGTAAGGGCAAGCACTCATACACATGCGGCAGCCGATGCACCAGTTGTAGTCGATCACCACCACGCCATCGGGCTCGCGGTAAGTTGTCCTCACCGGGCAAACTTTGACACAGGGGGGTTTCTCGCACTGCATGCAGGCGATCGGCATGTAGGTCGATTCTTTTTCCGGTACGGCCTTGGGTTCGTAGAAGTACTCACCTTCAAGAACGACACCGGCCGGGCTGTACGCGTTGCCCCCGACCTGGATGCCAAGCCCTTCCGGGTAGCCCTCGTTCATCTTCTCTTTTGAAAACTCCCCGCGAGCCATTTTCATAACCTGAATCCACTCGATCGTTTCACCGGTCTTCTGGCCGCGCGATTGGTTGTTTTCTTCGACACAGGCTTTGACGCAACGGCGGCAGCCGATACATTTCCTGATATTCAGGGCATAACCCAGAAGAACGCCTTCTTTTGCAGGTGTGCCATCGACTGTGACTTCTTTACCATACTCCGCGGAATAACGTTTTTCGAGACGGGCGCGGGATTCAGCCTTTTCCTGCTCGGTCATCAGGCGGTAGTTGCCCTGAAAATGCTCGGCCCATTCGATGTTGGCTTGAGCATCATCGGATTGGGTCATCAGCGCGGCAGCGCCCAAAATCGAAGCTGCACTCGTTTTCAGGAAATCGCGGCGGGAATCCACCTCGGATGAATCTTTCGGCTCTGGCTGAGCCTGGCATTCCGAAGGTAGCCCTGAAGAAGGATCGTCAAGGGGTATCTTGTTTTGGGTCACAACTGTTCTCCTGTAATAGTCATAATTTTTATTGTGCAAGCCACGGTGATTGGCTTGATCCAATAAGCGTGCTGCAAGGCAAGGCCGATGGTGGCCGTGAGCGGCCTATCCAATTAAGCGTTGCCGAGTTTGGCTTGCGCGCTGGCATGGCCCTGCATGGCGGCTTTCTGCCACCATTCTGCGGCCTTGGTACCATCCTTGGATGCTCCATCACCGCCGGCATACATCATGCCGAGCCTGAATTGCGCATCGACGTGGCCCTGTTCGGCGGCTTTCTGGAACCACTCCACTGCCTTGGCAGGATCCCTGGAAACGCCGTCGCAGTTGGCAGAGATCATGCCGAGCATGAATAGCGCATCGCCATGGCCTTGCGCCGCCGCTTCTTGATACCATGCAAGCGATTTCGAAGAATCAGCCAAACCCAAGGATCCCTTGTCAGGAATGCCGAACTTCGCCGCATACTGCGCTAAAGGCTGGTCAAATTCGGTCATCTCAAGAGAAAACACCTGACCTGTTTTGTACGCCATCCCAAGCATATATTGGGCGATTGCATTCCCCGCTTCCGCCTCTTTTTGCAACTGCGCGAGTTTTTCTTCCGGCGTTAGTTCTTGCGCTGCTGCCACCGGTTTTTTGGAATAGTGCGCCTCAAGCCGGGCGAGCGCTTCAACCTTCTCCCGGTCGGTCATCAGGCGATATTTTTGCTGGAAATGCTCAACCCAATCAACGCTGGTTTGTGCGTAGCCTGATTGTGTCATGAGCGCGGTAGCGCCCAGGAGCGAGACCACGCTGGTTTTCAGAAAGCTGCGGCGGGAGGCCACCTCGGATGTATTTTCAAGCCCGGTCCGAATCTGGCGCTTGGAATGCCGGTCCGTGGACGAGTCGGCGGGTATCTGGTTATGGGTCACAACTATCCTCCTGATAATGGTCATAATTTTGCTCATGGGCAAGTCGTGGCGATCAGAATAACCCGACAAGCATGTTGCAATGCAAGGTTGACTTGCAGCTGTAAAATACTGTTTCCGGTTGAGTGTTGCCGAGCTAGGGTTCGATGCAGCAACACTAAAGAAAGGCCAACAACAGAGCAGGTTATACAAACTCGCGCCCGATATTTTGGTTGGCGCTCACACTTTTGTCAAACAATAGCCCTACTTAAAGTACATCCAAGCGGCTTTTTGCGCCGACTCCGACCCGCCCGGCTCAAACGTTGCTGCCTGCGCCAACTTCAGCTTTCTGGTCAACTTTTGTAATACCCGCCTCTTTCACCAACTGTCCGAGAATGCTGCCGGATACATTCAGCACGCCACCTTTATTGGTTACATCGCCAAAAACCATACCTGAAATATTTGCGGTACCGCCAGATTCCACGATCACATTTTTGGATACCCTGCCAAACAGTTGCAAAACGCCGCCTTCTTTAACGATGGCGTTACCCTCAAATATGCCGTGCAGTATCAATTCAGAAGAAATTTCAATATCCTCTTCCTGCTCTTCGTGTCCAATGTTCATTTGCTCTCCTTGATGGTTAAGGCCGCCGGATAGACACCCTGACGGGGTGCATTGTTCCCGCAAAAGTGGATTTATAGAGGCTCCCTTATGGAAACTATAGCCCGTTACACTTGCGGGTGGGCGCGATCCGTATTGTCATGCAGTTTGTTGAGCGCATTCAGATAGGCCTTGGCGGAGGCCACCACGATATCGGTATCCGCGCCTTGGCCGTTGACGATGCGCCCGCCTTTTTCCAGACGCACCGTCACTTCGCCCTGCGCGTCCGTCCCGCTGGTAATGTTATTCACCGAATACAATTGTAATTCGGTGCCGCTTTGCGCGATTTGTTCGATGGCCTTGAAAGTCGCATCCACCGGGCCGCCGCCCTGCATCTCGGCTTCATGTTGTGCGCCACCGATGCTTACAACTACCTTGGCTATCGGCAACACGCCTGTTTCAGAGTGGGCGCGCAGCGAAACCAGACGGTAATGCTCATTGACCTGCGCCACCGCCTCATCGCTCACCAACGCCTGCAAATCCTCGTCAAAAATTTCGTGCTTGCGGTCGGCCAATTCCTTGAAGCGTTGAAATGCCGCATTGAACGCCTCTTCCGAATCGAACTCGATATTTAATGCGGCGAAACGCTGGCGCAGCGCATTGCGACCGGAGAGCTTGCCCAGAGTCAACTTGTTGGCGTTCCAGCCCACGTCTTCGGCGCGCATGATTTCGTAAGTCTCGCGATGCTTGAGCACGCCGTCCTGATGAATGCCGGATTCGTGCGCGAAAGCATTCGCCCCGACGATGGCCTTGTTCGGCTGCACCGGGTAGCCGGTGATGCTGGAAACCAGCCTGGAAGTCGGCACGATCTGGGTGGTGTCGATGCGCGTTTCCAGATTGAAGATATCGCGGCGCGTCTTTACCGCCATCACGATCTCTTCCAGCGCGGCATTGCCCGCCCGTTCACCCAGGCCGTTGATAGTGCATTCCACCTGGCGTGCGCCGTTCATCACGGCGGACAGGGAATTTGCCACCGCCAAACCCAAATCATTGTGGCAATGCGTGGACCAGACCACCTGATCTGAATTTGGCACACGCTCGATCAATTGTTTGATGCGTTCGCCCCATGCGGCCGGAATGGAATAACCCACCGTATCCGGCACGTTCAGTGTCTTTGCCCCGGCCCGGATCACCGCATCGAATACGCGCACCAGAAAATCCATCTCCGAGCGCACCGCATCCTCGGCGGAAAACTCCACGTCGTCGGTATATTCCAGCGCCCATTTCACCGCGCGTACCGCGCGCTCCACCACCTGATCTTCGCTCATGCGCAATTTGTGCTGCATGTGGATCGGACTGGTAGCGATAAAAGTGTGGATGCGCCCCGACTTGGCCGGCTTGATCGCCTCGCCGGCGCGGCGCACATCGTTCTCGCCGGCGCGCGCCAGCGAGCATACCGTAGAGTTTTTCACGGTTTCTGCCACCGCCTTCACCGCCTCAAAATCGCCGGGGCTGGCCGCGGCAAAACCCGCCTCGATCACGTCCACGCCCAGTTTTTCCAGCTGGCGCGCAATGCGAACCTTCTTCTCCCTGGTCATCGCCGCGCCGGGACTCTGCTCACCATCGCGCAAGGTGGTGTCAAAAATAATCAACTTGTCAGTCATTTTATTCGGCATGATAAAAACTCCAATGAAAATAGGTTAAACCTGCGCAACCGCTTAAGGTTGTCGCGCATATTGCTTCAAATTGTGGGGATAGGGTTAGCGCGCGCCGCGCAGCAGCAGCGCGGCCAGCAGGCTGAACGTGGAGTGAAGTATGGCGATGTGCGTGGAGAAGTGCATGGCGGGAATATAACGAGTTTTGCCATCTCGTGCAATGGGCATTGGGAGAACGTGTCATTGGGAGAACGGGTGCGATTCAAACTGATGTGGCAAGGGGCAATTCACGAATTGCACGGGCGATTCATGAATCGCCCCTACCCAATCGCATCCCATTGTCGGTTGGCGTGATTGACATCCTGCATTACGTCTTGCGCAAATTGAGGGAGGCCGTATTCCGGCGCAGGGGCGTGGGAACAATAACCAAAACAGCAGGTGCATGCCCCTGCTGGATGTGCGGGATGCATATAAGGAGGAAATGATTTTTGCAGGTGATTGGGTTATCATTTCTCACCACCACCTCGCATACCTTGTTGAACCTATCCATGCCACGCCTTTCCAATTACCGTCAACCTATTTCCAATCGGCAAATTGCCCGTCATGACCGACACCGCAACGACATGGAGTGAATCAACCTGGCGCGCAATGCTGGACGCGTCGCTGGATGCCATCATCACCATCGACGCAACGGGCAATATCGTCGAATTCAGCTGGGCGGCGGAGCGTATCTTCGGCCACCGCCGCTGTGATGTGCTGGGGCGCGATCTGGCGGAGGTCATCATCCCGCCCGCTTTCCGCGAGAGGCATCACGCCGGTCTGCGCAGGATGGTGGAGACCGGGCAAGGCACAGTGCTGGATCATCGCCTGGAATTGACCGCCTTGCACGCCGATGGGCACGAGTTCCCGGTCGAGCTGACCATCACGGCGATACCGCACAACGGCCAATCACTGTTCACCGGCTTTTTGCGTGACATCACCGAACGCCAGCAGATAGAAAAGTTGCGGCAAGATGCCCAGCGCCGAGTTCAGCTGCTGCTGGATTCTGTTGCGGAAGGTATTTACGGGACAGACGTTAACCAGAACTGCACTTTCGTCAATGCCGCGTTTTTGCGTCTCCTCGGTTATCAGGATGCCAGCGAAGTCATCGGCAAGCACATCCACTCGCTGATACACCACTCGCATGAGGACGGCAGCGCCTACCCGGCAAGCGAATGCCGTATGTACCGGGCATTCATCATCAACCAGACCACCCATGTCGACAATGAAGTGTTCTGGCGCAAGGATGGCAGCAGCTTTCCGGTGGAATACTGGTCGCACCCCATCATCGAAAACGGCGTATCACTCGGCGCGGTAGCCACTTTTTTCGACATCGCGGAACGCAAAAAAACCGATCAGCATCTCAAGACGCTGTCGCGCGCGATCGAGCAAAGCCCGGTATCCACCGTTATCACCGACCTTCAGGGCACCATCCAGTATGTGAACCGGAAATTCGAGCAAGCCACCGGTTATACCAGCGTCGAAGCCATCGGGCAAAACCCGAGGATGCTCAAATCCGGGGAGAAATCTCCCGAGGAATATCGCGAAATGTGGGAAATACTCACCTCCGGAAAAGCCTGGCAGGGCGAGTTTCATAACCGCCGCAAGGATGGCACGCTGTTCTGGGAACATGCTTCGATTTCGCCCGTTTTGGATAAACATGGCGCTGTGACCCAGTTTGTGGCCGTTAAAGAAGACATCACCGAACGCAAGCTGGCCGATCAGGAATTACGCATCGCCGCAGCGGCCTTTGAGTCGCAGGAAGGCATGTTCATCACCGATGCGGAGGGTGTGATCCTGCGGGTCAATAACGCCTTTGTCGAGACCACCGGCTACGGCGCGGAAGATGCGGTGGGGCAGAAGCCCTCGATTCTCAAATCCGGCCGGCATGATGCCGCATTCTATGCGGCGATACGGGGAGCCCTCAACCGCGACGGACACTGGCATGGCGAGATATGGAACCGGCGCAAAAGCGGTGAAATTTACCCCGAGTGGCAGACTATCACCGCCGTATCTGATGCAAACGGGCGGGCCACACACTACGTTTCCGCTTTTTCCGACATTTCAAAGCGCAAGGAAGCGGAAGAGCAGATTCGCAATCTGGCCTTTTACGACCCGCTTACCCGGTTGCCCAACCGGCGGCTGCTGCTGGATCGCCTGCAACACGCGCTGACAGGCAGTATCCGCAATAAGCGCCAAGGCGCGCTGCTGTTTATTGATCTCGATAACTTCAAGACTCTCAACGACACCCGGGGCCACGATGTCGGCGACCTGCTGCTGATCGAAATATCGGATCGGCTGCAATCCTGTATCCGCGAGTGCGATACCGCCGCGCGGCTGGGCGGTGACGAATTTGTGGTGCTGCTCGAAAATCTGGAGGAAGATGAAGCGGTCGCCGCCGCCCATGCCGAGGCGATTGGAGAAAAAGTACTCACATGCATCGAGCTGCCCTCCGTCATCAAGGGGTACGAGCACCACGGCACCGCCAGCATCGGCATCACGCTGTTCAGGGGCGAGGTACTGACGGCTGAAGAAATGCTCAAACGCGCAGATGTCGCTTTGTACCAGGCCAAGGGGGCTGGCCGTAACACGCTGCGTTTCTTCGACCCGGCACTGCAAGCCAAAGCGGCTGCACGGGCAAATATGGAAGCCGAGCTGCGCGAGGCCATCAAACAAGGCCAGTTCGTTTTGCATTATCAGCCCCAGGTAGACGGCAGCGGCCGCATGACCGGAGCCGAGGCGCTGGTGCGCTGGCGGCATCCCGTGCGCGGCATAGTTTCTCCTGCCGATTTTATTTCACTGGCCGAGGAGAACGGCTTGATCCTGCCGCTGGGACAATGGGTGCTGGAAACCGCCTGCGCCCAGTTGGCTGCCTGGGCGGCAATACCAAACATGGCTCACCTGACGCTGGCGGTGAATGTCAGCGCGCGCCAGTTCCGCCACCCGAACTTCGTCGAGAATGTGCTGGTGGCGCTTGGGCACGCTGGCATTAATCCAAAAGAGCTCAAGCTGGAATCACAAAGGCTCAAACTGGAGCTGACCGAAAGCATGCTGCTGGATGACGTGGAGGGCATCATCGCCAAAATGAATGCGCTGAAGGAGCATGGCGTAACCTTCTCGCTGGATGATTTCGGCACCGGCTATTCCTCGCTCTCCTACCTGAAACGCCTGCCCCTGTACCAGCTGAAGATCGACCAGTCGTTCGTGCGCGACGTGCTCACCGACCCGAACGATGCCGCCATCGCCCAGACCATCGTTACGCTGGCACACAGCATGGGCTTGGCCGTCATCGCCGAGGGGGTGGAAACCGAAGTGCAGCGCGCGTTTCTGGATGTTATCGGCTGCCGCGCCTACCAGGGCTATTTATTCAGCCGCCCGTTGCCGATCGAGCAGTTCGATGCACTCGGTCACGGTGATTCCATGTTGCCGGTTCATGGATAAACGGCAGATCGTGTAGGGTGCAATAAGCGCAGCGCATTGCACCGGATGTTAGGTGCACACATGCGGCGCAATGCCCGTTGGTTATTGCGCCCTACGGCCTATGAATTATTGGGGATAAACAGTTTGAGATGAATTTGAAAATACAAAACCTGCGTATCGGAATCCGTATCGGGCTTGCGCTGGCATTGCCCATCGCGGGTCTGTTCGCCTTGTCGATCTGGATTGTCGCCGGTTATTACGATACCTCGCGCAATATGGGCAAGTTGCGCGAAATGGCGGAACTGGCGCCCGCAATCAGCTCGCTGGTGCACGAAATGCAGAAAGAACGTGGCATTTCCGCCGGCACGGTCAGCTCCTCCGGCGGCCTGGCTGGCGGCAGCCCATTCGCGGAAAAACTGCCCGCGCAGTATCGTGAAACAGACGTAAAACAGGCAGAACTCACCCGCTTGCTGTCCAATTTCAACGCGGCGCATTTTGGCGGGAATCTGGCTGCCAGAATCGCGGACGCACAACAGGCGCTCACCCCGCTAGGCGCGTGGCGTCAAGCCGTTTCGACCCATACAATTACCGCTGCCGAACTGACCGCACGCTACAGCGATGCCATCGAAAAACTGATTGGCATCGTCAGGGAAATGCAGATACTCAACACCGGCATCGACTTCACGCAGGCAATCTACGCCTACACCCATCTCATGGAGGCCAAAGAATACAGCGGCATCGAGCGTGCCATCGGCTCGGCGGGGTTCGCCGCTGGCCGCTTCGATCTGGCGAGTTACACGCGCTTCATCGAGTTGATCGACCGCCAGCAGCTATTGCTGGCTAAAACCCGCTTTTTCGCCGCACCCGAACAGGTCGCGCTCCTCGACCAGATGCTCTCCGGTGCGGAAGCGGCGGAAGTGGAGCGAATGCGCCGGGTCGTCATCAATAGCCGCGACTCTAAACCGTGGGCGATTCGTGAATCGCCCCTACTGGGCGGCATCGAGGCATCGTACTGGTTCGATGCCATGACCCGCAAGATCGACTTGTTGAAAGATATCGAAAATCACATCGCATCCGATTTGATTACGCGAGCTACCCATGCCGAAGCATCCGCAACCCGTGCGGCTCTGCTGGTCGGCGCGTTTGCGGCGATTTTGCTCGCGCTTACCATGTGGCTGGCAGCAGCCATTGCGCGCGGCATCATTCTTCCCTTGGAACGGACAACCAAGGCCATCAGCTCGCTGGCTGCCACGGGTAATGCCGGGGATGTCGAAGTGAATTTCGAGGAAAGTGGGCGCGGTGATGAAATCGGCTCACTGGCACGCGCCGCTGTAGTATTCAAGGAAAACCTGCTCAAGGTGGTGCAGGCCGAAGAAGCGCTCAAGAGCGATGCGATCCTGCGCATGCACCACCAGGCCATGGGTTCGATTTCGCAGGGCGTGCTGATCACCGACGCGCAGCGGCGCATCACCTATGCTAATACCGCCTTCGAGCGCATCAGCGGCTATAGCGAGGCGGAAGTGCTGGGGCTGGAACCCACCTTCATGTACGGCGCGGAGACCGACCCGGAGACACTGGAAAAACTGCGCGCCGCCCTGTTGCATGGCGAAACTTTCACCTGCACCCTGATGAACTACCGCAAGGACGGGACGGCGTTCTGGAACGAGCTGTCCATCACGCCGGTTTACGATGCCCAAGGGCAGCTGACGCAATTCGTCGGGGTCATCCGCGATGTCACGCAAGAGCGGCTGGTGGAACAGGAAATACGCATCGCCGCCACCGCCTTCGAGTCGCTGCACGGTATCGTGGTGACTGACGTAAGCGGCACCATCGTCCGCGTCAATAATGCCTTCACCGACATGACCGGCTACAGCTCGGATGAAGTGGTGGGACAAAAACCTTCGTTGTTCAAATCCGGGCGGCACGACAAGGAATTTTATGCCGATATGTGGCGGCAGTTGCTGGACACCGGCGGATGGTCGGGCGAGGTCTGGGATCGCCGCAAGAACGGCGAAATTTATCCGAAATGGCAGACCATCTCGGCGGTGAAAGGCCCGGACGGACAGACCACGCACTATGTTGCGGCCTTCTCCGATACCACCGAGTCCAAAGAGGCGGAAGAGCAGATCCGCAACCTGGCCTTCTATGACCCGCTCACCGGGCTGCCCAACCGGCGGCTGTTGATGGACCGGCTGCAACAGGCGCAGGCAATCAGCGCGCGCAGCCGGCATCAGGGTGCCTTGTTGTTCATTGATCTGGATCAATTCAAAACGCTCAACGACACGATGGGGCACGATGTGGGCGACCTGTTGCTCCAGCAAGTGTCAGAGCGTCTCACCGGGTGCGTGCGCGATGGCGACACCGTGGCGCGCCTCGGCGGCGATGAGTTTGTGGTCATGCTGGAAGAGTTGAGCGAAAACCCCGAAGAGGCCGCCACCCAGGCCAGGGTCGCAGGTGAGAATATTCTTGCCGCCCTCAACCAGCCTTACCAGCTTGCCGGGCACGAGCATCACAGCACGCCGAGTATCGGGGTCACGCTGTATTGCGGCCATGAAATAACCATCGACGAAATGCTGAAACGGGCGGATCTGGCCATGTATCAGTCCAAGGCCTCCGGCCGTAATGCCATGCGCTTTTTCGACCCGCAGATGCAGGCCGTCATCTCCAACCGCGTCGCGCTGGAAAAAGAGATGCGTCTGGCCTTGCAGCGGGACGAGTTTCTGCTCTACTACCAGGCACAGGTGTGCGGCGATGGCTGCGTCATGGGCGCGGAGGCGTTGGTGCGCTGGCAGCAACCCGAGCGCGGCATGGTTTCCCCTGCCGCTTTTATCCCGCTGGCCGAGGATAACGGGCTGATCCTGCCGCTGGGCCAGTGGGTGCTGGAAACCGCCTGCGCCCAGCTGGCGGCTTGGGCAATGCGACCGGACATGGCGCACCTGACGCTGGCGGTTAACGTCAGCGCGCGCCAGTTCAAACACCCGAACTTCGTAGAACAGGTGCTGGCGGCGCTGGCGCAAACTAAGGCTAATCCGCACCAGCTCAAACTAGAGCTGACCGAAGGCATGTTGCTGGATGACGTGGAAGCCGTCATCGCCAAAATGAATGCACTGAAGGCTCATGGCGTGACCTTCTCGCTGGATGATTTTGGCACCGGCTATTCCTCACTCTCCTACCTGAAACGCCTGCCCCTGTACCAGCTGAAGATCGACCAGTCGTTCGTGCGCGACGTGCTCACCGACCCGAACGATGCCGCCATCGCCCAGACCATCGTTACGCTGGCACACAGCATGGGCTTGGCCGTCATCGCCGAGGGGGTGGAAACCGAAGCGCAGCGGGAATTCCTCGACCATAGCGGCTGCCGCGCCTTCCAGGGCTACTTGTTCAGCAAACCGGTGCCGGTAAAGGATTTCGAGCAACTGGTCGAACGCTGTACCCAGCAGCACCCTGGGGTACACGATTGCGGATGCGGGTTGGATGCCGGTGAAGGGATTTAACCCGAACAACCAGCCCGGCTGGCCGCAGGTCGCGTAGGTGCGGATTCATCCGCACAAAACTGCACGGGCGATTCGTGAATCGCCCCTACGGCAGGAGGATCAATCGGTAGGGTGGTATGGCGGTAGGGGCGATTCACGAATCGCCCGTGGCGGGCGTAGGATGTGGTGACCCTTCGGCTACGTTCAGGACTAAAGCATTGCGAACCGCATCATTTGCACGCGAGCGATGCGGTTGCTTCGTCGCCGCATCTACCGGGGTCACGCACCCTACCGGGCTTTTGAATGCAACCTTCCGGAAACGCCAATAGACTATAATTCGCGGAATGAATAACTTCAATATCCCGCAGACATTTGGCGATTGCTCGCAGGGTGATCTGGCGAAGCTGCAAATCTTCGAGAAGGTTTTGCGGGACAATGTCGAGGGCATCATTATCACCGATGCGTTGGGAAATATCGAGTGGACCAACAATACCTTTTCGCTGCTCACCGGCTACGCCCAAGCCGATGTGCCGGGAAAAAATCCGGGGTTCCTGTTCAACGACGACGGACAACATGCGTATGGGGAGACATGCTTCAAACTCAACGAAGCCAACCACCATAAAATCGAAACCTGGATATGCTGCAAAGATGGCAGCGAGTTTCCGGCAGAGGTTACGTTGAGCGCGGTGCGCTGCGACGCGGATATGATCACCCATCATGTGCTGGAATTTTCGGACATCACGGAATTTCGCCAGGCACGTGAAGATCTTGTCAGGCGCACCAACGAGTTGAGCCGCTCCAACCGGGAACTGGAACAATTCGCCTACGTGGCTTCGCACGATTTGCAGGAGCCGCTGCGCATGGTTGCCAGCTACACCCAGCTCATCGCCCAGCGCTATCGGGGAAGACTGGATGCCGATGCGGACGAATTCATCGGTTATGTTGTGGATGGTGCCACGCGTATGCAGGCGCTCATCAATGACCTGCTGACGCTATCGCGCGTCAGTACGCGCGATACGGCCTTTGACAAAATAGATTCGAAAGCGGCATTGGACAAGGCATTGGCCAACCTCAAGCTGACAATCGAAGAAACCGGCGCACGGATTGTCTGCGGTTCGCTGCCGATGCTCAACGCGGACGGTGCGCAGCTCACCCAGTTGTTCCAGAACCTGATCGGCAATGCCATCAAGTTTCGCGGCGACAGCTCGCCCCATATAGAAATAGACGCGGAACAACAGGGCGAGGAATGGGTGTTCCATGTGCGCGACAACGGTATCGGCATCGCGCCGGAATATTTCGAACGAATTTTTCTCCTGTTCCAGCGCCTGCACGGCAGGCACGACTACCCCGGTACCGGGATAGGCCTGACCCTCTGCAAGAAGATTGTCGAACGCCACGGCGGACGAATATGGATAGCGTCGGAGCAGGGTAAAGGCACGACGTTTTATTTCGCCATTCCCACTTCACCATCCCAAATGCCTTATCAGGCGAAAAGGAGGCAGCATGACTACTGATTTTTTGGGTGATTCTCCCGGCAGCTATTCGGGAAGGCTGGCGGATTTCCTGCTGGTCGAGGATAACCCCGGCGATGTGCGGTTGACGCAGGAAGCGCTCAAAAGCCACAAGGTGCAAAACAATCTGCACGTGGTAACCGACGGCGAGGAGGCCATGCTGTTTCTGCGCAGGCAAGGCAAATACAAGGATGCGCCGCGCCCGGACGTTATCCTGCTCGACCTGAACCTGCCCAAAAAAGACGGGCGCGAAGTGTTGGCGGAGATCAAGTCAGACCCGCTTCTCAAGACCATCCCGGTGGTGGTGATTACCTCATCCGAGGCCGAGCAGGATGTCATCAGATCATACGATCTCAACGCCAACTGCTATGTGACAAAACCGGTCAATTTTGACCAATTTGTTAAAGTGGTACAATCTATTAGCGAATTCTGGCTCACTATCGTAAAATTACCCAGTAATCTTGATTAAGGAAGTGCAAACCCCCACAGGGTACAAAGACTTCTTCGAGGTAAATTCTCACCTGCAAAAGTCGCGCAATGAATAAAAATATGTGGTGGGAGATATCCAAGCTATGAACAGACCCAAAAGAAAAATTGGTCACCTGACACTGGTGCGCTCCGGCAGTGCCGGTAAGTCGGCATCCGGGCTGCCATCGGGCGCTGCCGCCGCATTGCCCGCAGACGGCGAAAATGCCGGGCATGGCGAAGCCGAAGCTATCAATATCCTGCTGGTGGAAGATAATCCGGCCGACATCCGGCTGATCGCGGAGCGGCTGCGCGACCATCCATTTAACCTGATTTATGCAGAACGTATCAGTGTTGCCCTGCAAGCGCTGTCCGAGAATAAAATCACGATTATCCTGCTCGACCTGCAACTCCCGGATGGCCGCGATCTGGAATCCCTCGCCAAAATCCACGCGGCAGCTGGCGGGATACCGATAGTCGTCATCAGCGAGATCGCGGACGAGTCTTTGGCGCTCAAGGCGCTCAAACTCGGCGCTCAGGATTTTCTGGTGAAATGGCATACCAATGAACACTTGCTGGTTCGTGCCATTCAGTACGCGCTGGAACGCAAGCAGGCGGAACAGCATCTCTACCACCTCGCGCATCACGATGCCTTGACCGGCCTGCGCAACCGTAAATCATTCTATGACCGGCTCAAGCAAGAGCTTTCCATGGCGCGACGGCATAATCACATGCTGGCGATCATGTTCCTGGATCTATGCTATTTCAAAAAAATCAACGATGGCATGGGGCACCATTGCGGCGACCTGTTGTTGCAAATGGTCGGCAAACGCCTTGCCGGATGTGTGCGCGAAACCGATAGTCTGGCGCGCATGGGCGGGGACGAATTCATCATCGCGTTCACCATCAACCAGCCGGAAGATGCCGCTGTTGCGGCGAACAAAATAGTCGAGGCTTTTGCCGAGCCGTTTATGCTGGATAAACACGCAATTCATGTCAACACCAGCATCGGCATCAGCGTTTATCCGCCCGACGGGGATAATATCGAAAGTCTGGTCAGAAATGCGGATATGGCGATGTACCGGGCAAAATCGGAAGACAGGAATTCCAGCCGGTTTTGCTTCTATTCCCCCGAGTTCAGCGCCAAGACCGCTGAACTTGTACGGGTTGGGGAGCAACTGCATCTGGCGTTGGCCAATAACGAGTTTGTGGTCCATTACCAGCCGCAAGTGGATATCCACCATGGCAAGCTGATCGGAATGGAAGCCCTGCTGCGCTGGCAGCACCCGGAGCAAGGGCTGCTGATGCCGTCCCATTTCATGCAGATGCTGGACGAAACCGGCTTTATCGTCAGCGCCGGGGAATGGGTGCTGCGCGAGGCGTGCAAACAAAACAAGGCATGGCAAACAGCCGGGCATCCGCCGGTTATTGTCGCGGTGAACATTTCTGTCCAGGAACTGCAACATAAAGATTTCGTAAAAACGGTAAGCCTGATATTGCAAGAGACCGGGCTGGATCCGAAATGGCTGGAACTGGAAATCAGGGAACAATCCATCGAGGCAAACGAAAATCTGGCGCTCACCCGTTTGACCGAAATTGCCGCGCTCGGTGTGCGTATCGCGCTCGACAATCTCGGCCACAGCCATGTCCCACTGAGTTTTCTGACACGCTTCCCGATCCACGCAATCAAGATAGACCGTTCCATTGTCACCGATGTCGCCACCAATGCCGAGCACGCATCGGTAGCCAAAGCCGTCATCGCCGTGGCCCGCGTGCTCAACATAAAAAGCATGACAGAGGGCATGGAAACCGAGGCGCAGCTCAATTTTTTCAAGGCCGAACACTGCGACGACGCGCAGGGCTACATGTTCGGCAAACCGCTCCCGCCACAGTCATGCACCGAACTCATGGGTAGATTAAGGGCAGCGCGCGGAGTGCCATTGCCAGGTTGAGAGAGGTTAGCCTCTTGCCAGTCAAATGATGTTAAAAAATGACAAGCTGTCCGACCACCCCGTAGGGGCGATTCACGAATCGCCCGAACGTATCGGCGCGATGGGTAGGGGCGATTCACGAATCGCCCGGGCAATTTGTGAATTGCCCCTACGCCTTTGTTTTTGCGAGTTGGGCATAATGCCGCCCATCCCTGCTTGCCCCACTTCTTCGCGGCTCCGCGTGCAAATCTTTTTGGTTTCGGCTCGCCCGACTTAAGACATGGAAAAAAGCACCCCTTACGTCTTGCAGGTCCGCCCGAAAATTCCCGCACGGCTGGCGCGCCTCGAAGAACTTGCAAACAACCTCTGGTATAGCTGGGATCGCCCCACCCGCGCGCTGTTCGCGCGCTTGCATCCGGGGTTGTGGAAAGCGACCGGGCAAAGCCCCAAGGCATTCCTGAAACGTGTGGATGAACGACGCCTGCTGGATGCCGCTGAAGACCAGGTGTTCATCGGCAACTTCAACCGGGTATTGGCGGCTTATGACACTTACCATGACTACTGTGTGCCGCAGCTTGGCTCGGATCAATTACGCAAGGATGATCTGATCGCTTATTTTTGCGCCGAATTCGGTTTTCACGAAAGTTTTCCAATTTACTCCGGCGGTCTGGGTATTTTGGCTGGAGATCATTGCAAGGCAGCGAGCGATTTGCGTTTGCCGTTTGTCGGTGTCGGTTTGTTATATCGCCAAGGCTATTTCCATCAGACCATAGATGGTGATGGCAACCAGATCGCCTCCAACAGCGACTCTCATTTTGAGGATTTGCCCATTGCCCCCGCCCGGCGTACTGACGGTTCAGAAGCGCATATCTCGGTGGATCTGCCGGGGCGAAAACTCGACATCAAGATTTGGCAGGCCAGGATCGGGCACATCACGCTATACCTGCTGGATACCGATCTGGAAGGCAATAACCCGCATGACCGCGACATCACCCACCGCTTGTACGGCGGGGACAAAGTGATGCGCATCGAGCAGGAAATCGTGCTCGGTATCGGCGGCGTGCTCGCGCTGCAAGAGCTCGGTTTGAAGCCGACGGTGTGGCACATCAACGAGGGGCATGCGGCATTTCTGGTGCTGGAGCGGATCCGCCAAAAGATCGCCGAGGAAGCCATGGATTTTGCCTCCGCGCTCGAATGCGTGGCGGTCAACACCGTCTTTACCACGCATACACCGGTTCCGGCCGGGCATGACCATTTCAGCGAAGGCATGATGCAGGCCTATTTCGAACGTTACTACCCGGAACTCAAGCTGGATCGTGAGGAATTTCTGGCGCTGGGCCGCACCGGGGGCAGCCCCGATTTCAACATGACGGCGCTGGCGATTCGCGGCACACGTTTCAACAACGGCGTATCGCGCATCCACGGCGAGGTGTCATCGAATATTTGCGGCGACATGTGGCCGCAAATCGAACATAAAGAAAACCCGATGACCTACGTCACCAACGGTGTACATGCGCCGACGTTCCTGGCGACCGAATGGATCGAAGTGCTGGAACGCCACCTCGGTCTGGAATGGAGCGCGCGCATGAACGATGTGGAGTTCTGGCAAGGTGTTGAGCGCATTCCCGACCATTTGTTCTGGAGCGTGCGCAAATCCTTGAAAGCCAAGATGCTGAATATGGTATGCGAGCGCATCAGCATGCAGCACTTTCGCAATCATGGCTCCGAGGCGCATCTGGATCGCCTGCTCAAATATGTCAATCCGGAAAACCCCAATATCCTCACTATCGGTTTTGCGCGCCGTTTTGCCACTTACAAACGTGCGACCATGCTGTTCGGCAATCTCGATCTGCTGCGCGAGATATTGAACAACCCGGATCGCCCGGTGGTATTCATCTTTGCCGGCAAAGCCCACCCGGCCGATATTCCGGGGCAAGACCTGATACGCCGCATCACGCAAATTTCCAGAATGCCGGAATTTGTCGGCAAGATATTGATGGTGGAAGGCTATGATCTGGCGCTGTCGCGCAAGCTGGTTTCCGGCGTAGATGTCTGGCTGAATAACCCGCTCTATCCGCTGGAAGCCAGCGGCACTTCAGGCATGAAGGCGGGCATCAACGGCACCATCAACCTGTCGGTGCTGGATGGCTGGTGGGGCGAGAGCTACGACGGAAAAAACGGTTGGGCGATCAAGCCGGTATCGGAATTGCTGAATGAAGAAGCGCGCACCCGCGAAGAAACCGGCACGCTCTACGAGTTGCTGCAGGATCATGTCGTGCCGTTGTATTACGAACACAGCAAGATGGGTTTCTCGCCGGAGTGGATGAAGATGTCCAAACACTCGATGTCCACCATCATGCCGCGTTTCAACTCCAAGCGCATGGTGGGCGAATACCTTGCCAAGTGCTATCTGCCAGCCAGCAAACAGCATCGCTTGCACCGGCAGGATCAGTGCAAGAATTCCTACGTCATTGCCGGTTGGAAGGCGCGCGTTCGCCAGGCATGGCCGATGGTTGCGTTACGCCGTCTGGATGTCTGCCAGAAGGAAATCAATTTTGGCGAGAGCCTGCGCTTTGAAGTGTCCATCAACCTGAATGGCCTGGAGCCGGGCGATGTCGTGGTGGAAATGCTGATAGGCTTCCAGACCAAAAAAGAGAAGCTCAAACAGTCGCACCGCTATCGTTTTGAGCCTGTCGGCGCGATAGCCGAGGCCGGTGAACAGGTGTTCGCATTAAAGATGCAACCCGAGCAATGCGGCGAGCTGGAATACCGCATCCGCGCTTATCCGTACCATGAGATGCTGACGCATCAGTTCGAGATGGGCATGATGCGCTGGTTGTAATCAACAACTACTGCGCTTGGTGATACTGCGTCAAAAAGTGGCTCAAAATCCTCATGTATAAATACATACATTCCGGTTTTTCGCCACTTTTTTCCTTGTCTGACCTGCGCTCGCTACGTTGTGCAGAGCGTAGGATGCGGTGAGGTACGAACCGCATCGCTCGCGTGTTAAATGATGCGGTTCGTGCCTCACCGCATCCACGGCAACTGGGTACGGGCGGGCAATTCGTGAATTGCCCCTACGTGTGGTTGGATACCGGCATCATTGCGGCCGTAGGGGCGATTCACGAATCGCCCTTTCACAAGCATCGTTCGCGATTGATGCGGTTCGCAAGCTCACCGCATCCTACCGTATTTTTGATTTGGAAATGAAATATAAGAGAGCAGTGCTATGCCCGGATTAAAAGTGCTGTTTGCGACTTCCGAAGTCGCGCCGTTGATCAAGACCGGCGGCCTGGCAGATGTCAGCGGTGCGCTGCCGGCCGCGTTGCGTGCCATCGGCGTGGATGTGCGCGTGCTGGTACCGGGTTATCCGCAAGTCATTGCCCAACTGGCACAGCACAAGGTTGCGACAACTCTTGATAATCTGCCGGGCTTTCCACCGGCACGTTTGCTATCCGGAAAAATGGCGAATGGCGTGCCGCTGTTGGCGCTCGATTGCCCGGTTTTGTACCAGCGTGCCGGCGGCCCTTATCAGGATGCCAGCGGGCGGGATTGGGCAGATAACGCGCAGCGTTTTGGCCTGTTGTCCAAAGTGGCTGCCGTGCTGGGCAGCGGTGAATCACCGCTGCGCTGGCATCCCGATCTGGTGCATTGCAATGACTGGCAAACCGGCTTGACACCTGCCTACCTGCACTTCGCACGGGATGCGACACCCAGCGTTATCACCATCCACAACATGGCATTTCAGGGCAACTTTGCTCCGGCAACGGTCAAGGACCTGGGTTTGCCGCCATCCTGTTTTGCTATCAATGGCGTGGAGTTTTACGGCAAAATGTCCTTCCTCAAGGCGGGGTTGTTTTATGCTGACCACATCACCACGGTCAGCCCGAACTACGCCAAAGAAATCCAGCAGCCGGAGCTGGGTTTTGGTATGCAGGGGCTGCTGGCCACGCGCAGCAGCGACCTCACCGGCATCCTCAACGGTATCGATATCGGCGAGTGGAATCCCGCAACCGATCATCATCTGAACAAAAAATATAGCGCTTCACGCATGGCAGGGAAAGCGGCCAATAAGGAATCGCTGCAAAGCCGGATGGGGTTGAACCTTGAGCCGGATGTGCCGCTGCTTGGCGTAGTCAGCCGCCTGACCCATCAGAAAGGCTTGGATTTGCTGCTCGAAATTGCGCCGCGCCTGGCCGGTTTGCCGGCGCAACTGGCCATACTCGGCAGCGGTGAGGCGGCCATGCAGCAGGCGGCGCGTGAGCTGTCGTTCCGTTATCCCGGCAAGATCGGTGCGTACATTGGTTTCAGCGAAGAACTCTCGCATCTGATTGAAGCGGGGGCGGACATGTTTGTCATGCCGTCGCGCTTCGAACCCTGCGGCCTTAACCAGTTGTATAGCCAACGCTACGGCACGCCGCCCATCGTCCACGCTACCGGCGGATTGGCCGACTCGGTGGTGGATTGCAATGAAGAGACATTGAAAGATGGCACGGCCAGCGGCTTCGTATTCAACGGCATGACCGCCGAAAGTCTGTTCTCTGCCATTCAACGTGCGGTTGATCTCTACCATGAACAGAAGAAATGGAAAACCCTGCGCAAAAATTGCATGAGCAAGGATTTCAGTTGGGAGGCCAGTGCCGAGACTTATCGGGCGGTCTATTTGAAGGTGTTGGGGCGGTAGTTCTACTGTGTCGCAAAGCGCTGAAGGGCGCATTGCGGCGTTAAAATCGGATTCAAAATGCTCATTTACTCTATGTAAACTCCGCTTTTTCATCCGATTTTGCCTTGCACTGCATCCCTTGATCGCTTTGTGACACAGTAGAAGCAGGTGCGGCTCATTCCATTAAACCCAGATAATCCATTAGGCCGTCGTTCCGGCGCAGGCCGGAATCCAGTCATAAAAACATGCCGCGAAGCGGACAGAACCATGATGTTGCCCCACTTGACCGAAGGTCAGCCTGTCCTGAACCTGTCGAAGGGTGGGAATTTGTTAATCATCTGGATACCGGCCTGCGCCGGTATGACGTAGTTTTTGCTAATGGACAATCCGGGTTAAAAGCGCAATGACGCAGGGTGCGTGGAACGCACCCTACGCCTGTCGCTGCCAGCGCTTCAGCAGCAGCGCGTTGCTGACTACCGATACCGAGCTCATCGCCATCGCCGCTCCGGCGATCACCGGATTAAGCATACCCAGTGCGGCAAGCGGGATGCCGAGCACGTTGTAGGCAAAAGCAAAAAACAAATTCTGGCGGATTTTTTTGAGCGTGGCGCGCGACAGCGAAATCGCGTCCACCACGCTCATCAGGTCGTTGCGCATCAGGGTGATGTCCGCAGCTTCAATGGCGATGTCGCTACCGCTGCGCATGGCAAAACTGACATCGGCAGCAGCCAGCGCGGGCGCGTCGTTGATACCGTCGCCGACCATGCCGACAAGTTGCCCATCGGCTCTGAACGATTGCACCAATGCCGACTTGTCCTGCGGCAGCACTTCGGCACGAAATTCCGTGATACCGGCTTGTTGTGCAATGGCTTGCGCGGTGGCTTGGTTGTCACCGCTCAACATTATTACGCGAATGCCCATTGCGTCGAGTTGCGCCACTGCGGCGCGACTGCTGGCACGCAATCGATCGGCGAAGGCGAGGCAACCAAGTAATTTATAGCTTGCCCTCTCCCCCAACCCCTCTCCCGCAAGCGGGAGAGGGGAGATGGTTTTAGCCAGCACGATCACGGTTTTGCCCTGTTGCTGCAAGGCGAGTGTTTGCTGTTTATCAATGGCGACACCTTCGCCGATGGCGAATGACGGGGAGCCGAGCAGGTAATGCCTTCCGTCGATTTCCGCGCGCAGGCCGTGGCCGGGAAATTCACTGATGTTGGCGGTTTGCAGTGTGGTGATTTGTCCGGCTTGCGCGCGGTCGAGCAAGGCGCGCGACAGCGGGTGCGTGGAGCCTTGCGCCAGTGAGGCGGCGAACCGCAGCAGCTCATCCGGTGCGATGCCGCCGATGGGCAGCAAGTCGGTGACGGCAGGCTTGCCTTCGGTCAGCGTGCCGGTTTTGTCCACCACCAATACCGCGACTTTGTGCGCGCGTTCCAGAGCGGCGGCATCCTTGACCAGTATGCCCTCCTGTGCGGCGCGCCCGGTGGAGACGACCAGCGCGGTCGGCGTGGCCAGCCCCAGTGCGCACGGGCAGGAAATGACCAGCACCGCCACCGCATTGATCAGCGCGGCGCTGAAACTGCTCCCCATCAGCCACCAGACGGCCAATGTCAGCAGCGCAATGGCCACCACCACCGGCACAAATACGGCAGAAATTTGATCGGCGAGTTTTTGTATCGCGGCCTTCGAGCCTTGCGCCTGTTCCACCAGGCGGATGATGGCGGCGAGTTGGGTGTGCGAGC